>JAYVTN010000026.1:0-8156 GCA_043788785.1 Spartobacteria bacterium
CACGACTGACCCCTCTAGACACCTACCTTTACTCTAGCCAGTGGTCCTGATAGAAGGCCCTTGGAAACTGGATGCGTGGCTGTCGCGGCAACCCCCAACGCAGTCCAAGTACAGGGCAAGCGCAACCGCATCTTCAGTCCCTGAACCTAAGCCCAGCCTAGGCCCCGAGCTGACCCCCCTCCCGTCTGTCACGATTCATTGTAGAGTAGGGAACGCTATCCTGTATGGACAGCGTCCCCCCTCATTCAAACCGTGCAGGCGGTTTTCCCGATACGGGTCGTACGTGAACTGAGTGGCAGTGTTATCGGCAAACGTCTTTTGAATAACACGGTGCTCAAGGTCATAGCTAAATCCCGTCGTGTGATTCTCGCCATCGGTAATTTTATCCAACGCTCCGCACATACACCATGTGTACTTGACCCTCCGACCCGCCGGATCCTGCGTCAACGCCACGCGACGAAGAGCGTCATGAAACGTGTAGCTCCATCTACCCAGGCGATCACGTTGCCACTCGCAATCGAGTTTAGTGTAATTCTTTTGGATGTAGGTAGCGTCCGGGAATGTGACTTTAGTAAGACGATCAATTGCGTCATAATCTTTGGTTACGGCGTACCCCTCCGAATCCGTTGTCGTGCGGACGCGGCCGAATCCGTCGTAGGCCAGCGAGCCACCAGACCCCGCAATCGGCCCAGCGACCGACAGCAAATAGCCGCTCGCGTTGTAGTTTAACGAAGTAGTTTCTACAGCCCGTTGGTTGCCTCATTTTCCGCTATCGGATCTCTGGATAGCCTGCCGGTCCACTGCACTCGTCTCCCAGTTTGCGAAACTCGCTTCCCAACCGGCTGACTCGCGCTCCCCGTGCATTCAGGGCGTTTGCCCATTTTCTAAACTTGCCTCCCAGCCCATGGGCCAGCCTCTACGGTTCACTTTTTTTACGGACCCGATGGCTAACTCGGGGCTCGTTCCTTAAGACCCGGTCAGGGCAGACCCCGATTGGCGCATCGCCATCTCCCCGGCACATTCCCCACCCCGCGTCGCCCACCGCTACGGTTCCGAGGACGAACTGCCCTCTTCAACCGGTGGGAGTCGATGCGCAGTTCAACCCAGACCCAACACATATGAAATTCGAATACTGGAAATCCGACAACAACACGCACTGGTACTGGACCCAAAAAGCGGCCAACGCAGAGAAGATCGCCCAAAGCGAAGGCTATAGCGGCAAGCAGAAGTGCGTTGCGGGCATTCAATTGGTCCGTGGTGCGGCCAATGCGCCAGAAGAAAACGTCAACCCAGCAGCCCACTAAATAACCCACCCATGTCTAATTTTAATCCGACCCCCACTGTAGAGGAGCCAGTTACAACGCAAGCAGCACCTGCCGCCGCAACCGAACGGAGCGGCAACCGCCCGGCTTACGGGGCCCAGAACCGTCTCATTGAAGCCTACATCCATGAAGCCAGCAAATATCTGGAGGTGGCACCTAATGACCCCGAGATCAATCAGGTGCTCACGGCCCGTGGAATGGACGCTGATGAAGTGGCTACGGCCAAACGACTGATCCAGACCTCCCGGGACACGTTCGGGGCCCGGGCCCATGCGGTGGGCCAAAAGACGGGCACCATCCAGGAGCTCACCGCCTTGGTCGAGGAAGCCCGCCATGCATACACCGTGTTCCGCGAAATCGCCCGCGCCTCCTTCCCCGAAAACGTCCGGGGGTGTCGCTGCGCTCCACGCCCCGGCTACCTTCTGGGAACCCTCCGGGTTCGGGCATTTCAACCGCGAAATACCCGAAAGGGGTTCAGGAGCGAGGACTCCGTTTCTCAGTTTCCCTAGCTTTTTCGCAGTTAACGTAGCCTTTATTGCGCGCAAATTGCCCCCCCTGAGCGCGAAAAGGGCGCAGGTTCATTTCCGCGCACCCACCCCCCCAAGCCCCGATGGTAACGATTATGAAGCGGCACCCTCGGGAAAGATCTCTATTGCCGGGTTGTAAACCGCTCTTAGTAAGCGATATTATAAACTCGTCCAAGTGCGCGACCATCCCCCCAACCTCCGGCTTATCCTGGCCCACAACTCCAAATCCCAGGCATGAAGAAACGCGAATTCGATCGCTATATTGACGAGCTCAAAACCCAGCTCACCCACGAGATCCCGGCCTCCGGAGACGTTTGGGAGAGCGTCGAGCCGCTGGTCATAAAACCCACGCGCGCCGAAGAACGTGCATCGGAAGAACGCGCCGAGCGCCAGCACTCCCAGCAGCACCCGCCCAAGGCTGCCCCCAGCCCGACACCGGTTGTCGGGAAACCTGCGGAAAGCACCCATTACATCAGTCAGGTCATCAAGGATAAGCTGGAGGCTCTTCTGGCTGAAAAGAATGACGCACTGGCGCGCTGCGTCGCTTTGCAAGAGCGTCTCAAGCATCTCGACCCCGGCGCACCCAAGCTGGCCAGCGGCGCCACCACCGATCTCCTTAACCGCATCAAACAGGACGAACGCCAAAGTCACGAGCTGGAGTTCCAACTCGACCACCAAAAGCGCGAAACCGCCTACTTGAAACAGCAACTCGAAACGCTCACCAGGCAAACGGATTTGCTGCGGATGGCAAGGGACTCCGCACACGCCACAATCGTTGATTTGCAGCGAAAACTTGAGGAGCAGGACCACCGCCTTGCTGACGCCGAGAATGCCCTTCAGGATGAAATCGCCCGCAACGCAGGGCCCACACGTGATTGCGGCTCCACTCCGCCCCCCGCGAGCTAAGCCTTTGAACTCGCTCAAAGAACTTTTGGCCAGCGCCAAGGCACATGCCGCGGCCGGCAATTGGAGCCAAGCCGAAGCCCTCTACCAGCGGGCCGTTGATCTCAATCCCTACCAACCCACGGCTCTCCACCAGCTTGGCGTACTCGCCTTCCAGCGTGGCAGCCTCTCCGAGTCCGAACGCTGGTTGCGTCACGCCCGGGCCGCCGCGCCCCATGATCAAGCTTCCGCCAATAATTTGGCCGTAGTCCTCGAAAAACAGGGCAAATACCAGGAATCGGCCGAGGCTTACAAAAGTGCCTTGGCCATCGCTCCGGGTCACGCACGCGTACATTTCAATTACGCCAACGTCCTGCGTACCCTTGGACAATGGAGCGAAGCTCTCGAGAGTTTCGAGCGTTCGCTCCAACTGGAGCCGAACAACCCCGACACGCTTCACAACCTGGGCGCGCTTCTCAAGGAATTGGGTCGCCGGGAAGAAGCCCGGGAGCGGTTCCGCTCCGCAATCGCGCTCCGACCGGACATGGTCGATGCTCATGTGAACTTGGGCGCTGTGCTCCAAGGCATGGGCCACGATTCCCAGGCCATGGAGGCTTACAGCCACGCACTCCAAATCCATCCTGGGTATCCAGACGCTGCGGCCGGCAAGGTGAATCTCCTTTTCCGGCAAGGCGATATCTCCGAAGCCTGCGAACTCATTACCCCGCTTATCCCGCTGGCAGCCTCCAACCCCGATGTAGCCACTGCTTTTGCTGCCGTGGCGGGGAGTTTAAAAAGGGAACCGGAAGCCATTGAGGCTCTTTCAAGCATCCTTGAGCGCCACGATTTGCTTCTGAGCAAGCGCCAAGCCGCTCTCTTCGCCTTGGGCAAACTGCTCGATGCCCAGCACCGGTACGCGGAAGCCTTCGACTCTTATCAACGTGCCAACCAGTCGCGTCCACGCCAGTTCCTTCTTGCAGAATTCAAGGCTTACTCCTTGGAAATCCAGCGGGCATTCAGTGCCGGCTTCCTTGCCTCGGCTCCGCGCTCGGGACTGGACTCTCGTTTGCCGCTCTTTGTTGTCGGCATGCCCCGGTCCGGGACAAGCCTGGTCGAACAAATCCTCGCCAGCCATCCCGATGTGTTTGGGGCCGGTGAACTTCCCGGGATCGAGAGGCTTGCGCTTTCCCTCCCAGACGCATTGGGCTCGGCCCTCCCGTATCCCGAATGCGTGAGCCTGGCCAACGAGCCTGCACTCCGCCAAGCCGCCCTCACCTATCTCAACCTAATTCAAGCTTTGGCCCCTGCCGCCCAACACGTGGTCGATAAGATGCCAGGGAATTTCATGCATATCGGCCTGATCACCTTACTTTTCCCGAACGCGCGTGTGATCCATATCCAGCGTGAGGCTCAAGACAATTGCCTCTCCTGCTACTTCCAAAACTTCAACAACGGCCACGAATACTCTTATGACTTGGAGGATCTGGGCAAAGTGTATGTGGAGTATCAAAAAACCATGGCTCACTGGCAGTCGGTACCCACGGTTCCCATACTCCATATCCGGTACGAGGAGCTCGTCCACGACCAGGAAGCCCAGTCCCGCCGATTACTTGCCTTCTGTGGCTTAGACTGGGATGCGCGCTGTTTGGACTTCCACAAAACCCGCCGTCAAGTCCGGACAGCGAGCTATGACCAGGTCCGCAAGCCCATGTACACAGCTTCCGCCGGGCGCCATCAGCATTATCTCCCCTTTCTCCAACCCTTAAGGCAAGCCTTAGGCTTCACCAGTATGAAGGCTGAAGTTTGAAGTATGAAGGGACGTGGATCGCAATCCGGGGGTCTCGCGGCGATCCACATCCCGGCTACTTTCCGGGAACCCGCCGAGTTCGCGCAGCAGCTTCTCACGAGTCCAAACGACCGGATCTCTATCGCCGAGGATAGGATGCCCCCTAGGGGATCCGCACTACAAATGGCTAGGGATCATCATTCAGGGCCGCAATTTGGATGTCTTGGTGCTACTAACAACTTCCCCTCAAAAATGCGTTTTCCGTCTGCGATACACTGGTCGTTAGAGCGAAAACTTGCGGCAGGGTTCGCCGCAGTTGCGCTGATCGTCGGGTTGGCTCTCTCCATCGCAAGTCGAAATTCGCAACAGCTCCGCGAAACCCGCGCCCGGGTGGCACATTCCTACGAGGTGAAGAACGAGTTGGAGGGTGCTTTGAGGCTGGTGGCGGACGCGGAAAGCGGGGTGCGCGGCTTTGTGCTTACGGGCCAAGAGCCGTTCCTCGAACAGGAGCGAGACGCGGAAAAGCGTATCTGGGATCAACTCCGCAGGATCAACGGACTCACGGGCGACGACCCTAACCAGCAACACCACCTCGCAGAGCTGAAGCGTTGGGTGGTCGCCAAACTTGAGTTCCAAACGCAGGTCCTCCGTATCGCTCACGAGCAAGGGCTGGAGGCCGGGCGGCAACTCGTGGCCACGGGGAGAGGATTGAAGGCCATGCAGGATTTGCGCGGTGTCGTTGCCAAAATGATGGCTGAGGAGGATCGCCTGCTGCGGCTGCGGCAGGCGCGGTCGGAGGTGGATAACCGGGCGGCGCTCTGGACTTCGGGTGCGCTCGCGGCGCTGATTCTCGCGGTGCTGGCGGGGGCCTATCTCGTCATCCGTTTTCACTTGGCCGAGAGGCGGCGGGCGGAGGAAGCGGTGCAGCGCGGCGAGGAAAACCTCGCGGTCACGCTTCAGTCCATCGGCGATGCGGTGCTGGCCACGGACCCGGAGGGAAAGATCACGCGCATGAACCGGGTGGCGGAGCGGCTCACCGGCTGGAATTCCGGCGAGGCGCAGGGACGGCCGATCCGGGAAGTTTATTGCATTATCAATGAGCACACCCGCGCGCCCGCAGTTGTGCCAGTGGACGAGATCCTCGCCACAGGCAAATTCCAAGGCCTCGCCGATCATACGGTGCTCATCGCCCGCGACGGCACGGAGCGGTCCATCGCCGACAGCGCCGCTCCGATTCGCGACGGGAAAGGCCGCGTTCTCGGCGTCGTTCACGTTTTCCGCGACGTGACGGAGACGCACGCGGCGGAGAAGGCGCTCCGTGCGAGCGAGGAATACAACCGCAGCATCGTGGAAAGCAGCGAGGATTGCCTCAAAGTTCTCAGCTTGGACGGACATCTCCTCGAAATGGCCGCGCCGGGACGCCGGATCATGGAGGTCACGGACTTCGAGCAAATCCGCAACGCCGACTGGCTCTCGTTTTGGAAAGGCGAGGACGCCGAGGCTGCCGGGCGCGCTCTCCAAACCGCTTGCGCCGGAGGCACCGGGCGGCTTCAAGGATTTTGCCCCACGATGGCCGGCACGCCGAGGTGGTGGGAGGTCACACTCACGCCGATCCTGGGCGCGACTGGCAAGGTGGAGCGACTGCTCTGCATCTCGCGGGACATTACCAAGCGCAGGCAGGCGGAGGAGGAATTGCACGAGAGCCAGCGCCGTCTTGCGGCCGCCAACCGGGCCAACGAACTGATCATGCAGCATTCGCTCGATGTCATCTGCACGGTTGATGCGCACGGGCGTTTTGTAACAATGAGCGCAGCGTGCGAGAAGCTGTGGGGCTACAGGCCGGAAGAGCTTCTCGGACGGCGATACATGGACTTCGTTCATCCCGAGAACCATGCGGCGACCAATGCGATTGCCGCCCGCATCATGGCCGGTGAGCCGGTGAATGATTTTGAAAACTGGTACGTCCACAAGAACGGCTCGCTGATTCCGGTCACCTGGTCTTCGTTTTGGTCGGACGCAGAAAAGAGAATGTTCGCCGTTGCTCACGACAGCACGGAGCGAAAGCGCATCGAAGCAGCGCTGGAGTCTGCGCGGGACTTGGCCGATCGGGCGAACCACGGGAAGAGCGAATTTCTTTCCCGCATGAGCCACGAACTGCGCACGCCGATGAATGCGATTCTCGGCTTCGCGCAGGTGATGGAGATGGACAATCCGCCAGAACCGCTGCGAGTGCCGATCGGGCATATCATCAAAGCGGGCCACCATCTGCTGGAACTGATTAACGAAGTGCTCGACATCTCCAGGGTCGAGGCGGGCCGCATGACCATTTCGGTCGAGCCGGTGCATCTTGGCGCGGTCGTCGAAGAATGTGTCGCGCTGATTCGTCCACTGGCCGACCAACGCTCCATCCGGATCGTGGACTCCATCGGGCACAACGCTGACGGGCACGTTTCGGCGGATCGCCAGCGCCTCAAGCAAGCGCTCTTGAACCTGCTTTCCAATGCCGTGAAGTTCAATCGGGAAGGCGGATGCGTCACGATTTCGTGTGAACAATACGCCACCGGCACGACGGACAGCGAGTCACCGAAAAAGCACGTCCGGCTGAGCATTGCCGACACCGGCTACGGCATGGCCGCTGCCGAACTGCCGCGGCTCTTTGAGCCATTCGAGCGGCTGAACGCCGACCGTGCCGGGGTCGAGGGCACTGGCTTGGGGCTCGCGCTCACGAAGCGTCTTGTGGAACTGATGGGTGGAACCATCCACGTCACGAGCAACGAGAACTGCGGCAGCGTCTTCTCCATCGAGTTAAAAGTGGCGCCGAGCCCCGTGCCAAGCGGCCCGGTCGTCGTGGCGACCGCTCCGAGCCTTGCCGTGGTCCCGATCGGTGCGGTGACGGTTCTCTACATCGAGGACAATCTTTCCAATCTCCAGCTCATCGAGCATCTGATGACCCATCGCCCGGGCGTGAAGCTGCTCGCCGCGATGCAGGGCAGCCTCGGGCTGGAACTCGCCCACGAGCATCGACCGAAACTCATCTTGCTCGATCTCAATCTCCCCGACATGCCCGGCCGCGAAGTGTTGCGGCGCCTCCGCGGTCAAGACTCCACGCGCGAGATTCCGGTGGTGGTCATCAGCGCCGACGCGACGCCCCGGGAAATCCAGCGGATGCTGGCGGCGGGCGCGCTCGATTACTTCACGAAGCCGCTCGATCTCCCCAAGTTCCTCGCCGTGATTGACCGGGAATTGAAACGTTGCGCCTTTGCGCCCGTTGCGTGAGAAATCCCCGACCGACCGGTGGGTTTCACGCAAAGTACGCTACGGCGCAACGTACCGAGGAGTGAATCCGCAGATGCCGCAGATTGACGCAGATGATGGGGCGACGATGGCTGCACTCACACGCCTGGTATGCCGCCTTCTTGCATTAATCTGCGTGCATCTGCCCGTCATCTGCGGATTTATCCGGCCGTCTCAGAAACGTTGATGGTGCCCGTTGCGTGAAACCCGCAGCTCCGCCCCGCGCGGATCCGCCGGCGCTGGTGGCGACCGTTTCATCACGCAAAGGGCGCAAAGGCGCCACGTTTCAGAACCGGAGGAAGTCGCCTCTTTATGAACCACTAAATACACGAAACACACGAAAAG
>JAYVTN010000027.1:0-9947 GCA_043788785.1 Spartobacteria bacterium
TCTTCATGGGCGACACCGGTTCGCTGGCCATCGGCGGATTTTTCGGAGTGGTTGCGATCTGCTGCAAACAGGAGCTTTTGCTGGTCGTCGTGGGCGGGGT
Source organism: Spartobacteria bacterium (assembly GCA_043788785.1). GTDB lineage: Bacteria > Verrucomicrobiota > Verrucomicrobiia > Chthoniobacterales > Chthoniobacteraceae > CAIURC01. The sequence continues at coordinate 101 of JAYVTN010000027.1, forward strand.
GTTCGTCATCGAAGCCATGTCGGTCCTCATTCAGAGGACTTGGTTTAAGATCACCAAGCGTATCTACGGCCAAGGCCGCCGGGTCTTCCTGATGTCCCCTATCCACCACCATTTCGAGCTCAAAGGTTGGAAGGAAAATACCGTTATCGTCCGGTTCTGGATTCTCTCGGTGATGTTCGCCCTTCTGGGCCTTGCAACCCTCAAATTGCGTTGATGTGCGGTACCGAAATCAAAACATCGCGGTATTGGGAGCGGGTGAAAGCGGGGAAGCTGCTGCCGTTTTGCTCCAGGAGGAAGGTGCAATGGTGACGGTTTTGGATACCGCAGAGGAAAGCCAGTTGCGCCCCAAAATAGATGCCTTGGCCAAGCGCGGGATCCGGGTGATCGCAGGCCCGAGGGCAATCGCTGACGCGGGCACCTATGATCGTGTGGTTTTAAGCCCCGGGATCGATCCAGCGGTTCCCTTGGTTCGGTATTTCCAGAGTCAGCCCTCCGAGATGATCGGCGAGTTGGAACTGGCCTACGAAATGTGCCAGTGCCCGATTGTGGCGATCACGGGGACCAATGGGAAAACGACAACCACGCAACTGGTCGAACGCATGCTCAACGGGTGTGGACTGAAAACAGTGGCTGCGGGGAACATCGGGCCGGCATTCTCGGCACGGGTCCGACAGAGCAAGGATCTGGATTTGATGACTTTGGAGGTGAGCTCGTTCCAGCTTGAAGAAATCCGACACTTCCGTGCCCAAACGGCCGTCTGGCTGGGCCTTGCCCCGGACCACCTCGACCGGTATCCTTCCATCGCGGAGTATCGGGCCGCAAAATTGCGGATCTTCGAAAACCAATGCGCGGAGGATTGGGCGGTGGTGAACCTGCGGAGCGAACTGCCTGCGCTGGCTGCGCGAAAGCTGACGTTCAGCGGGTATGTGCCCGGCGGGGATTTCGAGTTGTGCGACGGGGTCATTGTCTTCCAAGGCAAGCCGGTATTGGCCATGGCCGACACGCAACTGCGAGGCAATCACAATGCCGAGAATTTGATGGCGGCTTTAGGGGTGGGCGTCATCCAGGGTTTGAGCTTTGAAGCCATGGTGGCCGCGCTTTGCGGCTACCAAGCCTTGCCGCACCGCTGCGAAGTGGTGCGCAAAATCAATGGCATCCTTTGGGTCAACGATTCCAAGGGAACTAATCTCGATTCTGTGGAGAAAGCTCTCGGCTCGGAGACATGCCCTGTGGTACTCATCGCAGGAGGTAAGGATAAAGGCTTCGAGTACGATTCATTGACCCCGCTCGTTGCCCAAAAATGTCGAGCCGCGGTGCTCATCGGCGAAATGGCTGATCGCATCGAGGCACTCTGGAGTCCGGTGGTGCCCTGTCATAATGCAGGATGGTCTTTGGAGAAAGCCGTCCGGATTGCACACGCGATGGCCCTTCCGGGCGACCTCGTGCTCTTTAGCCCGGGGACCTCCTCGTTCGACATGTTCAAAAATTACGCTGACCGCGGGAACCAATTCCGCGAATTAGTCCACGCCCTGCCCAACTAGAGAAGAGAACGCTGCCCCATGAAAGTCCCGAAAATTTTCCAATTCAAACGCACCAAACGCTTCAACGCGACGACAGTGGCCCGGCGGGCACCGGTGATGGACGAATACGAGGAGCCCCAGACCAAGCTCTCGAGCGCGTTCGTGGTCGTGCTCGTGCTTCACCTGGTGGCGGTGGGCGGCATCTATGCGTTCAACAGCATCAAAGCCAATCGCAAGGTCCAAGAACCCCTCGCTCATCTACCGACTCTTCCGACAACGGTGCCAACCGCACCGGTCGTGGCTCCCGCGCCTGTCCATCCAGTGGTGGCACGGCAGCCGGAGAACCCTGATTCGGCCTTTGCTTCCAATCTAACCCCAGGCCGTTCCAAGCCTGTGCCAGCGGTGATCAAAAAGCCCGAGGAGCCCGTGCGGACGTCGAGTTCGGCAAAGGGCGCAACTTCGACTTATAAGGTTTCCAAGGGGGATAACCCCGTGGTAATCGCCAAGCGATTGGGCGTGAGTTACGATGAGTTGCTCAAGCTCAACGGCATTGACGATCCGAAAAAGCTCCAAATTGGACAAGTGCTCAAAATCCCGGCCAAGAAGAATTGAGATCTGAGCTCACAACGACGGCCCCGTCGAGCCTGCCCACTGGCCAGAAAGTCGGTGGGCCTGGCTGTTTATTGATGAAAGAGGCCCCCTGATGCAGCGCAAAAGCGTCTACTTCCTGGTCGTTGCGATTGCGGTTCTGGTGGTCATCGGATGTGTCATGCTCTTTTCCACAGGAGCATTTGCTAAAGACAGCCACGGGAATCCGCTCTTCTTCATCAAGCGGCAGATGATGTGGCTGGGTGTGGGCTCTTTGCTCTGCGTTCTGGCGGCCAACATCGACTACCATTTCTGGCAGAGAACCTGGTGGATTTGGTTTGGAGGCTCCGCGGTACTATTGGCCCTCTGTTTCGTGCCGCCCATTGGCCTGCGCATCAATGGATCTGCGCGCTGGCTCAATCTTGGCGTGGTTTCTTTCCAACCTTCCGAGCTGGGCAAGTTCGCAGCCGTTTGTGCTCTCGCCTGGTGGTTCTCGCGCGAAGAGGTTCAAGCCAACCACTTCCTGCAAGGGTTTCTCTACCCCATTGCTGGGACCGGGATTCTCATGGGGTTGATCGCCCCGGAAGTGGATATGGGCACCACGGCCCTGATCGGGGCCACGGCTTTCATCCTGATGTTCGTGGCCGGCACGGCCCTGCGCTACATTGTGCCGGTCTGCGCGAGCGGCGTGGCCGGAATGATCTTCATCGCTACCCACATCAGCGAACGAATGGGGCGCATCATGGCCTTCTTGGATTTGGAGAAGTACAAGGAGGAAGCCGGACTCCAGCAATACCAGGCTTTGATTGCTTTTGCATCCGGGGGCGTTGAAGGCCTCGGGCTCGGGAATGGTCGTCAGAAGATGCAGTACCTGCCATTTGCGCACACGGATTTCATTTTCCCGATGGTGGGGGAAGAATTGGGGCTACGCTGTACGGTGCTGGTGGTCTTCTGCTACCTGGTGTTCATTCTTTGCGGATCGATCATCTCCACCCAAGCCCGGGACCGTTTTGGACTGCTATTGGGGTTTGGGCTCATCAGCATCATCTCGCTGCAGGCGGCGCTGAACATCGGGGTCACAACGGCGTTGCTGCCCAATAAAGGGCTCCCGTTACCGTTTATCAGTTACGGCGGATCCAACCTCGCATTTTGCCTTTTTTGTGTGGGTATCCTCATCAACATCTACCGGCAGGGTACCACCGAGAGGGAAGACAAAACCAGCGTGCGGCTGCGGGTCCGGACCGGGGTGAATCGTCGGCGTTCATAACCGCCATGAACTTTGTCATAGCAGCAGGGGGAACTGGGGGGCACTTGTTTCCGGGCTTGGCTGTGGGCGAGGTCCTCCTCTCCCGCGGACACCAGGTCCGCGTGTTCATCTCCGAAAAGGAAATTGATCGGCTTGCCACCGATGGCCGCACCGAGTTCCGCTTTGAGCGACTGCCCGGCATGGGTATGCCCAAACTGTTTTCCCCGGCAATTTTGAGTTTCCTCTCGCGCTTCAAGTCGGGATTGGACCAATGCCGCGCCATTTACGACGAGTTCCGACCCGATGCGGTTTTGGGAATGGGTGGCTTTACCTCCACCGGGCCCATCCTCGCCGGACGACTGCGCAAGATCCCGACTTTCGTCCACGAGTCCAATGCGATCCCGGGCAAGGCGAACCGGCTCAACGCACGCATGGTGAGTGCCGTCCTATTGGGGTTTAAAGAGTGCGCGGCTCATTTTGGGAGAGCCCATTGTATTGTGACGGGAACGCCGGTGCGCGCGTCACTCATGCGGAAACTTGCAAAAGGGGATGCACTGGCAGCCATGGGGCTGGGCACCGGACGCCAAACATTATTGGTCATGGGAGGTAGTCAGGGCGCAGCCGGGATCAACCGGGCGTTGCTGGACGCCTTGCCCAGACTCAAGGGCGCACCTCTGCAGATTATCCATCTCACGGGCAAGCAGGATGAGTCGCTATTGCGCGACGCGTATGCCAGCGCAGGGATGCCAGCCCATGTAGCGGCTTTTTGCCATCGTATGGAAGAGGCATATAGCGCGGCCGACTTCTGCATCGCCCGATCCGGCGCGGCGAGTCTAACCGAGCTCGCGCACTTCGCATTGCCCAGCGTGCTCATCCCGTATCCAACGGCAGCCGACGACCATCAAAGTTTCAACGCGAAAATCTTTGATCGGGCGGGGGCCGGTATATTAATAAAAGAGAGCGCATTGGAGGGTGAACTCCTTGCTGGAAAACTGTTATGGATGCTCGCCGATCCGGCGCGTTTAAGTCAGTTCTCTGAACGTAGCGCGGCTTTGGCCCAGCCCCATGCCGCAGAGTGTGTGGTCGATTCCATGCTGAAAGCCTGCGCTTAGGATCTCTTCTCAATCTACAACAATCTGATGGACACTGGCCAAATCCTTGCAGGCATTCTCCTGGGAGAAAAACTCAAGATTCACCTCATCGGTGTGGCCGGCTCGGGCATGAGTGGTATTGCCGGGTTACTGCTAGCCTTGGGCCACCGCGTGAGCGGGTCGGACAAGGTAAAAACAGTTGAGATCGGACGCTTGTGTGAATTGGGATTGGAGTTCTATTCGCCCAGTCAGCCCGAGGCGGTCAAAAGCGCCGTCCTGGTCATTTACTCCTCGGCGATCAAGCCCGGGCACTTGGATTACGACGCGGCGGTGGGACTGGGGAAAAACATGGCGCGCCGAGCCGATGCGCTGGCGGCGCTCATGAATTGCAAGAAGGGGATCGTGGTAGCCGGCATGCATGGGAAGACAACGACTTCTTCTATGGCGGCGCATGTGCTTCGGATCGGTGGGGTTCGTCCATCCCACTACGTGGGTGCCGAAATCCCCATCCTAGGCACCAACGCCCACTGGGATCCCGAGGGCGAGTATTTCGTAGCTGAAGGCGATGAGAGTGACGGGACATTGGCCTTTTACCATCCACATCACGCGATTGTTTTGAACATCGAGGAAGAGCATCTGGATTTTTACAAGGATCTGGAAGCCATCGAGGCGGTTTTCAATCGGCTCCTGGCTAACACGTCTGGCCATGTCTTCTATTGTGCGGACGATCCACACAGCACGCGGGTCTGTTCGGTGCATCCCGGCGCAATATCCTACGGTGAGAGCCACGCTGCTTTCTATCGGTTCGACAATGTGCACGCCAAAGATTTCCAGAGTCATTTCCGGGTCTTGCGTGGCGGCGAGCCCTTGGGAGCGATCACCCTCAACGTGCCCGGACGCCACAACGTGAGCAATGCGGTGGCGGCTATCGCCCTGGCAACCGAACTGGGAATGCCTTTCGCAAAGATTGCCCAAGCTTTGGAGAGCTTCTGCGGTGCACGTCGGCGTTTTGAGATCAAGTACCGGACCTCTCAGTACATGGTGGTGGATGACTACGGACATCATCCCACCGAAGTGCGCGCGACGCTGGCAACGGCCAAGAGCACGGGGCGCAGACGGGTGCTGGTCATGTTCCAACCGCACCGTTACACGCGCACGCTAGCCTTGAAGGAAGAGTTCGGGCGTGCTTTTGAGGATGCTTCCGGGGTGGTCATCACGGAAGTCTACGCAGCCAGTGAGCAGCCCATTCCCGGCGTTTCCGGTCAACTCTTGGTCGACGAAATCTTGCGGAACGGCCATGAGAAAGTCATCTATCAACCCGATCGCAAAAAGGTGGTGCTCGAGATCGGCCATATGCTGGAGCCGGGCGACTGTGTAATTTGCTTGGGCGCGGGAAATATCCATGAGGCAGCCAGTGTTCTAGCCAAGGACGTCGCGATGATGGAGGAGATCCAAAAGGTGGTGGGCGTGGGTTTGGTGCGTTTGTATGAGCCCTTGGCAAAGCATACGACCATGCGTGTGGGCGGACCCGCCCAGTTCTGGGTGGAACCCGAAACAGAGGAAGGTTTCGCCCGTTTGTTGAGCTTCACCACAGAGCACAGCCTGCCGCTTTTTGTAATGGGCCGCGGTTCCAATCTTTTGATTCGGGAGGGAGGAATCCGGGGCGTGGTGGTCCATTTGGCCCGAGGCGAGTTCCGGCGTTTGGAAGTCAGGGATGGGCAGATCAGCGCGGGCGTTGGGCTAAAGCTCAAAGAGGTGGCGTATGCAGCAAGGGACGCCCGGATCGGCGGCTTCGAATGGATGGAGGGAATCCCGGGAAATGTAGGGGGCGGGCTGCGAATGAATGCCGGGGCGATGGGGGTGGACACATTGAGCCAGGTCCTCAGTGTGCGTTTTGTCGATCCGCACGGGGAGTTCCACACGAGGACGCCCAGCGAGTTGGACGTGCACTATCGCCACGTGGGGGCTTTGGTGGGCAACTATGCCGTGTCAGCGACTTTCAAAGGCTTGCCGGCAACCAGTGAGGACATCCAGAAGGGCTTGGAAGCTTCCCAGCAGAAGCGGCGCGGCAGCCAGCCCAGGGAATCGAGCGCTGGGTGTATCTTTAAAAACCCGGAGCTGATTCCTGCAGGTAAGTTGGTTCAAGAGTTGGGGCTCAAAGGCGCCCGGATCGGCCGTGCCTGCGTATCAGAAATCCACGGCAACTTCATCATCAATGAAGGCGGGGCCACCGCGACCGACGTGCTCGAATTGATCGCGCACATCCGGCAAGCAGCCCTGCGCGAGCGCGGCATTCAATTGGAAACCGAAGTCCAGATTGTCGGCGAGGAGGTCGGCTTTCACCAATAGGCCCAGGATCCCCATGATTGATCTCAGAAACAAACGGATTGCAGTGTTGATGGGCGGCCCGGGGTCGGAACGCCAGGTTTCATTGAAGAGTGGGGAAGGCGTTATGCAGGCGCTGAAGGAACTCGGGGCCGTGGCCACGGCTGTGGATGTAAGGGGGCGGGAACTGGAATTGCCCGAAGGCACCGAGTTGGCTTTCAATGTCATTCACGGGACCTTCGGCGAAGATGGTCAGCTCCAACGGATCCTGGAGACCCGTGGCATGCCATACACGGGCGAGGGGATTGCCGGCAGTGAACTGGCGATCGATAAGATCGCCACCAAACGCCGCCTCGTCGAACGCGGGGTTCCGACGGCTGCGTTTGAAGTCTTGCAAGGCGACGAGGAGCCCTCCATGGAGGTGCCCTTTGTTATCAAAGCGCCCAAGGAAGGCTCCAGTGTAGGTATCTATATCGTGCACGGAGCCGACCAGATCGCCGAGAACCTCCGGCAAGGGCGCCAGCACGGCGGAGAGTTGCTCGTGGAAAGGTTCGTGGTCGGCCGGGAATTGACTGTGGGGGTTATTGGCGACCAGGCACTCCCGATTGTTGAGATCGTCGCTAAAAAGGATTTTTACAATTTCGCCAACAAATACCCCTTCCTCAACCCGGGCGCTCCGGGAGCGGAGCACTTCTGTCCTGCATCCTTGAGCCAGGAATGGACAGGCAAGGTCCAGGCCACGGCATTGGCGGCTCACCGGGCCCTCGATTTGGAGGTGTACTCACGGGTCGATGTGTTGCTGACGGCCGAGGGCGAGCCCTTCGTCCTGGAGATCAACACCATCCCAGGTATGACCCCTTCGAGTTTGCTCCCCGAAGCGGCAGCTGCGGTGGGGATTTCCTATCCAGAACTTTGCGCCCGCATCATCGAACTCTCTTTGCTCCGTAGCCGTCCCTAACCCATGAAAGCTAAAAGCTCCCGCAACCAGCGCGTGTCCAATCCGCGACAGCGCAAGCAGCAGCACCTGCTGGAAGTCACTATTCGCCATGACAAAGCGGTTGCCATGCGGAACCGGACGGTATTCTTCTTTTTTCTAAAAACCGTGTTGTTGGTGGGCGCGCTGGGGGGCCTTTACGTGGGCGGCAAGGAAGGATTGCGGCGCTTCCTCTGGGAAAACCCGGACTACATGCTCACCGATGTGCATGTGACCACCGATGGTTCCCTCACACGCGAACAAGTCCTGGTGGCGGGCAATATTGTCGAGGGGCGTAATATATTCATGCTCGATCTCGCCAAGGCCCAACAATCCATCTCGGCTCTCGCCCAGGTGGAACGCGCGGAGATCCAGCGGGTTCTTCCCAACCGCTTGATCATCGGAATCAGCGAACGCCGCCCCATTGCTTGGCTTACGGCCCGAGCCCAGGACGATCCCACCAGTTCGGACAAGAGCTTCCTCATCGATGCACGCGGGATCGTGATGCGCAGCAAAACCGTGCTGGCAGATTATCTCCATCTCCCGGTGATCTCAGGGATAGCGATCGAAAATATGGCGCCGGGTCAGAGGGTGCAGAGTTTCGAGATGCAATCGGCCTTGGAGTTGGTGCGGCTCAACGTGGACAGCACGGGGTTCCAAGCTCGGAACATCGATTTGTCCAAGGGATATTGCCTGGTGGTGACCGACCGGACGCGAGCCAAGATCACATTCGGGCTGGACCGCGTGGATTTGCAATTGGACAGGCTCAACCGGCTGCTTGAACACTTCCAGAGCAGCCACCGGGAGCTTCAGACCGTCAACTTGTTAGTCGAGCGCAATGTGCCCGTGACTTTTGTGGATCCGGATGCCACTCCCCCGGAGTCCGAGTTCACAGCGCCCAAGCCCGAGCCAGGCCGGATCGAAAAACCAGGGTCTAAGCCACCAATGGTGCTTAAAGCCCAGCCTTCCCATGTGCCCGCAGTCGCGGTAAAACCTGCGGTACGCGCCAGCGCTAGCGCTGAGAAATCGTCGGTATCCAAACCCGTAAGTAAACCGCGCATGGCTTCAGTCTCGCCCCGGCCTACCAATGGGGTGAAGTCTTCAGCCGTGCGATCCGCCCAACCCGGTCCCCAAAACACCCCCCAAACCACCCCCCAAAGTGCTCCGGTTCCCGATGAACGTAAAATCCGACCCGGTTTCTTGAGGAAGCCTTTTCGACTCAATGACTAGCGAAGCCATCATAGTTGGTCTCGAAATAGGCACCTCCAAAGTGTGTGCTGTGGTCGGTGAAACCAGGCGCGATGGCACCGTGAAAATCCTGGGAGTCGGCCAAGCCCCTTCGCGTGGGGTTCGCAAAGGGGAAATCGTGGATTTTGAAACAGCCGGCAAATGCGTGCGTGAAGCGCTTGCGGATGCTGAAGACAAAAGCGATGTGGCTATCCACAGCGTTTTCCTAGCCGTCACGGGAGGCCATACCGAGAGCTTCAATAATCGAGGCTCGATTAATATACCTGAAGACCGGGAGGAAATCTGTGAAGAGGACTTCGAAGATGTCCAGGCAGCCGCGCGGGAAGTAAGCATCCAGCCTTCGAACATATTCCTGCACTCGATTTTACAGCATTATTACGTGGACGGGCAGGATGGCGTTCTCAATCCCGTCGGGATGATGGGAAGCAAGTTGGAGGCCGATTTCCACATCATCCATGGGGTCGGCACGCGGATCAAAAACAGCGTGCGGTGCGTCAAGGAAATCAACATGGAAGTTGAGGATGTGGTGTTCGGGCCGTTGGCGGCTGCGGAGGTGGTCTTGGATTTCAACCAGCGAAGCCAAGGTGCGCTCATGATCGACATGGGCGGAGGCACCACTGGCTACGTGGTTTACGTGGACGGTGCCCTTAAGCAGACGGGCTGTTTGGCCGTGGGCGGCGACCATATAACCAACGACATCTCCTTGGGGTTGCGGATTCCGATGGCTCGGGCCGAACGGCTCAAGATCGAGGAGGGCAGTGTGCTGCTCGGCCTATCAGCGCCCGGGGAAGTGGTGGTACTCAAGGACGAGACCGGTTTTGCCGGCCGTGAAATCGAGCGTGAGATGCTTAACACC
>JAYVTN010000028.1:0-5650 GCA_043788785.1 Spartobacteria bacterium
CATTGGCTCCCACGTAAACGCATCGGACCGCCGCCCCGCCGACTGGTCCGGCGCCCTGGATGGTGGTCACCGCCGGCCCGTTCAGGCTTTGCACGGTGAGGGCTTTATTGATCGCCACGCGGTTTTTCATCGACCCGGCCACTATCGTCGAGCCCGTCGCGTAGATGCCGTTGTTGACCAGAATGGTGTCCCCGGGAGCCGCCGCATTGATCGCTGACTGAATGTCGGGCGCCGCGGAAGCCAGGCTGCCATAAGGGGCAGCGGGTGTTGCGTTACCCGCTGAAACATACAAATTGGCCGCCGAAGCAGGCGTGGCAGCGGCGAGAAGCGCACAGGCGCGGATGAGGCGGGCGAGTTTCATGATAAGGGAGAATGCGGTAATTCGCTCACAAAGAGATTGAGGGCGTCCAGGTCGCCCGGCGCAGCCTGAGCCATCGGAACGAAGGCCGGGGAGAAAACCACGGCCACGACCATCGCAAATAGCAGGAGCCGGGCGACTCCGGCGGTTATCATCCGACTAAGCGGGCGAAGCCCAGCAGAGGCAACGGCAGCCGTGGCCGCAGGGAGGCTGGCGGTGGGGCCAAAAAGGGCACCGTCGCGAAGGAGGTGGGCGATTTTCATACGGTTCAGAAAAGGAAGATTGCAGTCTTCAAAAGAGCCCGGCAAAGCTTCAGAACAACGTCGCGCAAGAATGAGCACACCGCCGGAGGCGAGCCGCGCGCAAGGTGTAGCCCCATGCTCCGGCAATAGCAACGATATCCACCTAAAGTTTGCTCGTCGCTGTACCCGTGTTAAAGGGAACTCGCACGGGGTGTGGACGGAAGTCGCACGGCACCGGGGAAGCCAGCCGTAGCCGTTCGTTGCAGCGCATGCTTAGGCGTTGGTGGATTGCTCATTGCGGCTTACCTCCCCCATCCCGGCGACCACGGCACGGGAGTTTCCGGGAGCGGGATTTTCCAACCACGAAAGGCACGAAATACACGAAAGGCATCCAGTCGCCCGGCCGGTTTTGGATGAGTGCCGGCCAATCCAGCACCCGGGCTAGCCCGGTTAGCCCGGTTAGCCCGGTTAGCCCATTTCGAGTTCCGGGAGGCGCATATTTTTTCTGGATCGCGGAATAAGTGTTTCGGGAGGCCCATTTCTCCCGGTTCGTCGGAAAACGCGCTGGGCGGGGCGTATTTGACAGAATGGTGGCCTGCAGGAATCTCACACCAAGGCACACCAAGGCTGACTGCCGGTCGGTTGCGACTTTGCGTGAACCCCGTCGGCCGTCCTGCCCGCCTGACGCCCAAACGCTTTCAAAATCGCACTCGCGCTCGCCGTCACAACCGCGCTGGCAGTCGTCCTTTTCCACACCGTAACTAGTAGCGACCTCGCCTCAGGTTATGCCTTCCACATTGCGGACGGGAGATCCCTCGATTTTTTTGCCCGCTCATTTTAGCCAACGCGTGAGCTTCTCGCGCAACGCCTGCCGCGCCCGGTAGAGCCGCGTCTCGACCGCCTTAGCCGTGCAGCCGAGCACGGCGGCAATGTCCGCGTGCGAACGGTCTTCAAACTCACTCAAAAGAACAATGGTCCGCTGGTCTTGCGGGAGTTCCGCGACCGCCGCACGCACCGCCGCGGCCCGTTCGTTGGTGTCCGCGCGTGCATCGGGAGCGGCCTTGGCATCAGGCAGGTGCGTGCCGAGCGTGCTGCCGTCGGCACCGGTCGGAGCATCGAGCGAAACAGCCGGATGGCGCCGCTGCCACCGATGGGCGTTTCGAGCGAGATTGCCCGCGATGGTGTAAAGCCAGGTCGCGAATTTTCCCCGCGCATCGTAGCGGCCCCGCGCTTCATACACGCGGACGAAAGTCTCCTGTGCGAGATCGAGCGCGGTGGCCTCATTGCCGCAGAGACGCGCGAGGTAATTCACGAGCGGCTGCTGCCAGCGCGACATCAGCTCATTGAGCGCAAGGTCTTCGCCCGCGCGCAGCCGGATCATTGCCGCCGCATCGGCCTCATCGGAAGCATCCATGACGGTCAGCGATGGATGGCTGAGTCGTGCGGCAGCACGCCGGGCAACGTGCGCGCGGCGATCATCGCACGGTAGCGGGCCGCCTGATCCGGGGCCATGTACGCGCTGATCGCAATCGCCTGGGCCAGCGTGGCCGCGCGGCATTCGCCCTCGACCCGGCTCGCTTCCGCCAGCTCCGCCTTGAGTTGCGGCGTCATTGTCGAGGCCTCGGGGAGCAGTTTTTCGATGCGCCGATTCACCGCCACGATCTGAGCGCACATCTCCATGCAGCGCGGCTCATATTCCTCCTGCAACGCGGTGACGGCGCGCGTCTGCTCGTCGGTCATCGCAAATTCCTGTTGCAGCCACGCGATGCCGTCACCCGCGTCCACCGCCATCATCTGTCGGGTGTTCTGGGTAGCAAAGTGATAGCAGAGTAAATACGCGAGCACCGCCGCCACGCCCGCCACGAAAAGAAACTGCGCGGGCCGATTCATTGCTTGGCGGCGAGGTGAACGTAAGGATCGAGCGTGGCGATGTGTCGCAGCGCGAGCTCGGAGCGCCCGCGCTCATTGGAGTCCGCCGCCTTAAGCGTCGCCGCGCTCGCGCCCGCACCGACGCCGATGATCACGGCCACCACCGCAAACGCGGGACGCGCAAAGAGTCCAGACGCCGCGGAAAAGACGCGCCCCCACCAGCCATCGGGGGACGCCGCGCCACGTGCTCGGATACGTTGCCATACCTCTGCGTTGAAACGTTTGGGCACCTCTGCTTCGGGCAACGAAGCCTGGAGCAGTTCACGGAGGTGCGGGTCGTCATTCATGGTGTGAGAAAAACCAGAGCCGGGTGGGAAGGCAAGTCTCCCGCCCGGCTGATTTGGAGTTTGCCGTTACTTGTTGGCACAGGCGCGGCGGCAGTCGTCCGGGCGGACATTCGCGTAGTGCATGCAGGAGACGGCCTGCATCCCGTTGCGGCCTCCACCGTTGATGACCATTGTATTGCACTTCAAGTCCGCGACTGGCGCGGTGAAGGTGCGAACGGAGCGGCTGCGGGGCGCTGGATCGCGCTGGCCGGGGCCGGCGAAAAGGCTGGTCGAGCCGATGGTGAGAGCGGCGGTGAGGGCGAGGAGGAGTTTGGATTTCATGATGTGATGTAGGGTTTGATTTGTTAGGCGGGCAGAGATTGCCCCGCATCACCTGACACACCGCGCCTAGCGCAAACCCCCGCACTTTTTACAAGACTCGAAGGACCCCGCTGCCGTCTCCAGCAGCGGGGCTTTGGCAATGGCATGCCTGCGTGAGGGATGGTTCCCCTCATTTTGAGAAAAGTCCCGCCTGCCTTCAGCCCGTTACGGCACCCGCTCGATCAGATCGCAAAACTCCCCGGGTGCCCGTGGCTTTTGGCCGGAGCTGGGCGAGGTAAGCGTGGTTTCTTCTAAGAAAAAAGGCTGGAGGGGATCGATAAAGCGAGGGCGCCTCGCATAGAGATGTTATCAAAGAGACTTTGACTTCATCGCCGGGCGGTGTCGTCATGAGGGCTCCCCACGTGGGACCAAACCCCAAACCTCACTTCTAAAACCAAAAAAACCAAATGAAATTCAAAGCCATTCTCGCCCTTGCCTGCCTCCTCGCCGTTGGAACGACCACCGTCCGTGCAGAAAATGACACGCCATTGGGCAAGGAGATGTCCGGCATGAACAAGAGCCTGCGCACCCTCAAACGGCAGGTGACGGATCCCGCCAAGAAGGCCGATAGCCTCGCCTTGGTGACCAAGATCAAAGGGCACCTGGCCGAAGCCGTCAAACTGGAGCCCGCCAAGACCAAAGATGTGCCCGCTGCCGACAAAGCCGCTTACGTGGTTAAGTACAAGGAGCAGATGGACGGCCTGGTGAAATCCTTCGATACGATCGAAGTCGCTCTCAAAGCCGACAAGTTCGACGAGGCCAAAGCGGTTTTTGAAAAACTCTCCGAACAGAAGGAAAAAGGGCACAAGGATTTCGGCGCTGACGACGACAAGTAAGAGTTTGGCTTGCCTCAAAGGGCCCGTGGGCGGAACCGCTCCGGGCCCCGTGGCTTCTCCTGCGGGCAGCTCGATCCCTCCTACCAAGTGATGAACCGCCAACAAATCCTCGATCTCTACTTCATGGATGCGCGCTCCAAGCTAATTGACTTGGCCGCTTTCCTGGACCGGGTTGATCGCGGAGATGGTGACGCAGATTTCCGGTTGAAAGCCTTCCTCAACGCCCTAAAGATTGTTGCTTCCAGCCAACCGGAGAAGGCCAAGGCCGTCCTGATGAGTTTGAGCGACCCTACCGGCGAGCCCATTCCCAAAGCCCCCGGCAAGGGTGCCACCGGAGCTTGGCCCGGTATCCAATAGCATTCATGCGTTACATCGAACCTCACGGCCATATGGTCAGCCGCACGACCGATGATTACGAGTCCATGGTCATGGCCGGGTGCGCCGCTGTCTGCGAACCCGCTTTCTGGGCCGGATTCGACCGCAGCGGAGTCGAAGGTTTCTATGATTACTTTTGCCAGCTTACCGACTATGAGCCCAAGCGGGCCGCCCGGTTTAATCTCCCGCACTATTGCTGGTTGTGCATCAATCCCAAGGAGTCCGAGGATATCGCTCTGGCAGCCGGCGTTCTGGAGATCATTCCGGAATTTCTGAATCGGCCAAACGTGTTGGGAATCGGTGAGATCGGCCTAAACAAGAATACGCGGAACGAATTGCAGATTTTGGAACGGCATATCGACTTGGCTGCCCGCCATGAGCAGATGATCCTGGTCCATACCCCGCATTTGGAGGACAAATTCAAGGGAACCCGGCTGATTCTCGATGCACTCAAGGCCGATTCACGGATTGAGCCGGGACGGGTCATTATCGACCACTGCGAGGAGCACACCGTTGGGATGGTACTCGATGAAGGCTTCTGGGCCGGCATCACCTTGTACCCGGAATCCAAAACCACTCCCGCGCGGGCTATTGATATTTTCGAGATCTACGGAAAACAGAGCATTTGGCTCAATAGCGCTTGTGACTGGGGTCGCAGCGATCCGCTGTCGATCCCCAAGACAATCATGGAGATGCGCCGGCGGGGGCATTCGGAAGCGACCATCGAGGAGTTGGTGTTTGGAAACCCGGTGCGCTTTCTGTCGCAAAACCCGCGTTTCAGGGTGTGAGGCGAGGGGGGACGGTTCGCCGATGGACGTGTTCTGCCGACCTGTGGCATGTTCCCGCGCCCTCCGCGTCGGCTGACTGTTCTGGCACCCCTTTCAGGGTGCGACTGATCCTCGACGGGTCCGGAGGTCAGCGACCTCCGTACGATCTGGGAACCCTTCGGGTTCGCTGTTTCCAGAAAGGCAGTCGTTCGCGTGCCAATGGCTCCGCCCTATTATTGGCCGGTGGCGAGGCTTTGCGACCCCACCGGTGAGGGGCGTAATAGAGGATGGCACGCCGGAGTGCGGGGACTTGTGGTGACCAACGGGGAAGGGTGAAATTTAGGGTGCCCTTTCAGGGCTTCGCCATCGGGGGGGGCGAATCCCAGGGCGTTGCCCTCATAAGCGCTAACTCCCTGGAACTGAGATTAAGGCGCCCTTTCAGGGCTCCGCTGTCTGTGGGGCCGCATCCCAGGGCGTTGCCCTGGGCTGGGGCTAG
>JAYVTN010000029.1:0-4521 GCA_043788785.1 Spartobacteria bacterium
GCTCGCCGGCGGGCAATTCCCCGTGCAGCGGCAGCACTAAAAACTTCCCACCCAACCGCGAACCTCGCAATGCGGCAATAGTGCGCTGAATTTCATAAGCGCCGGGCATGAAGATCAGAGTGTCGCCTTCCGTCTGTGGCCCCAACCTCTCGAATTCGTCCGAAACCGCATCCCAGATTGCGCAGTCTTCACTCCGCAACGGTTTCTCCAGATACTCGATTTTCACGGGAAACGTACGGCCATCGCTCGTCAGGACCTCACAAGGCGCGAGATATTTTTGAAGCACGCCTGTTTCCAGTGTCGCCGACATGACGATGAGCTTTAGATCTGGGCGAAGCCGCTCTTGGAAGTCCAATGCCTTGGCCAAGGTGATGTCGCCGTAGAGGTGACGCTCATGAAATTCGTCGAAAATGATCGCGGAAATATCCGAGAGACGCGGACTGTTGAGCATCTGGCGTAGCAACACGCCTTCGGTGACAAAGCGAATGCGCGTTTTTGCTGAACAGACTCGATCAAGCCGGATCTGGTAGCCGACCTCCGTCCCCAAACGCACCGATCGTTCCGAAGCCACGCGTGCGGCGAGCATCCGGGTCGCCAACCGGCGCGGTTGGAGCACGATGATCTGCCCATTCTCGGCCAAACCGTGATCGAGCAGGATCTGGGGCAGTTGAGTCGATTTGCCAGAACCCGTGGGCGCTTGGAGCACTAAGCGGGACTGCGCCCGGAGTGCATCCACAATCCGAGACTCGAGTTCAAAGATGGGAAGGTCGCGGCGGTTCAAGTCGTGGGATTAGCGGGATTAGCGGGCGTCCGGGGTTTTTGACAGGATTAGCAGGATTTACGGGATTGGAAGCTGGGATTGGACGTTGGCACTTGGCGATCGGCGCGCTCTCCGTACCGTTTCCGGATGACGGTTACCAGCATGGGCGAGAAGCGCGCGCGGCCTTCGCCGCTGCGGGCGTTGAGGGGAAGGGGCAAAGCCGTGGAGGGCGGACGTGGCGGGCCCGAGGTCCCGTTTGCAAATCCGCCTAATTCGTGTATGATTCGTGCATGGCCACTAAAACAATCAGTTTGGAGCTCGATGCTTATGAGAAGCTGGCCGCCGCCAAGCGCGGCCGTGAATCCTTCTCATCCGTCGTACGTCGCTGCCTTCTTCCGGGCGCTCCTCGGGACGGAGCCTCCGTCCTCGCACTCCTGCGGGAGCGCCGACGCTTTCTTAGTGATGACGATCTGACCAAGCTGGAGAAGGTCGAGCGCTCCGATTCGCCCCCGGACAATCCATGGGAGGAGCTCGCATGATCCTCGATACCAACGTTTTGATCCGCTTGGAGCGTGAATTGCGAAAAGGAGAGGCCGGGCCTGCCACGAAGTTTCTCGAGAGCCTCCCTCAAGGACGTATTTGCATCACGCCTACGATAGCAGGCGAGTTCTGCTCAGGCATTTCCATGGCGGATCGGGGGATTTGGGATGAAGCCTTGGCACCCTATGAGATGTTGGAAATCACTCCTGAAACCGCGTGGGTCTATGGCGCCGTTTACCGGGATCTTGCGCCCCGAGGCAAGTTGATGGGGACCAACGATTTGTGGATCGCCGCCACCGCTCTGACGCACGGCCTTCCGCTCGCGACCGGAAATGTCCGTGAATTTGGACGGGTGCAGCGGTTGGTGCTTGTGGCGGTGTGATCTTTGCTCAAATCCTCTTCAGTGAGTGAGAGCGTACACGGCTCTGTTGGCGCGCTCGCACCGTTTCCGCTTTTAGCTTTCAGCTTTTTTTCGTGGGGACTACTCATCGGGTTTGTCCGGTTGCCCTTCGAAGTCGGCAAGCCGTTGGCTGGGGAAATATATCATCTGGAATAATACACGCTTGGGAATGAGCGGGCAGGTCAATCAAATCGGTTTTCCCGGGAACCTCCTCGTTAAGAACCGCTTTGAACCGGGATTCCTCGATGACTTTAAGGTACAACGTGTACTCAGCTCGATTCAGTTCGGCCTTAATTGATTTCAAGTCTGGTCTTTTGGCACCACCGTCGGCAGCCGAAACGGGTTCGAGAAGATGGGCAAGATCCATCGGCCAGACCCTCACGAACGCGACCTCGAAAGGGTCCAAGACGTTTTTGGCCACAGCATCACTGCGGCGCCCCGTAAGATGCCTGCCTAAACGGACACCAAAACCCTCATAGGTCTGCCCGATATAGATGGGCTCCCAGTCGTAATCGTAGAACGCATAAACACCCCACTTGATAGTTCCGATACGGCGTCCATCCACGGTGGACGTACCCAAGAACTTTTGTATCTCCGCGTTGATCTTCGCAACGTCAACAGGTTCCCCTTCGGCCTTTTTGGGGGCGGGATTTGCCTTTTTGGGTGCCTCCGTAACGGAGCTCTGAGTTGGAAGAGGCAGCTTCTGGCGCATGGTCATTTAACGCGCTGGCTGAGGCTAAAGGAGTCAGGTAGTTGTCTGCAATCCAACGGATGACGGGGACGCAAACGGCATCACCGAAGCCAAAAAGCGCTTGGTTGAGAGGGGCTTCGATGCGGAAGTCGTCAGCTCCCATCAGACGGGCGCATTCGCGCGCGGTCAGAAGGCGAACGGCGAAACTGCCTTTCCCGGCGGCAAAGAGAATTTGCCGCCCACTTCCGCCCCTTGGAGTACGGAGGCACCCGGCAACGCCGTCGGTGCGCAACTCAGCCATCGAACCGCTGGCACGGACCCGGCGGAAGACCGTGGCATAAGAACGCCGGGTTGCCTGAATCATCTGTTCGGCTTGGTCCCGGTGCTTGGGGCTCATCTGGTTGAGGAGGTATTCGCAGCGTTCCCTTGTCCACCAAGCTGCGGCGTTCGGGGAGAGGTCTTCAATGATGTCCGCGAGCACTGTGTGCCGTTGGGGCAGAGGCGGCAATGAGCGCAAATTCCACTGAACATCAGAATGCCAAAGTATGAAGTCGGCCAACGCTGCCGGCCGGACCTCGCTTTGGAGAAGGCTCGGCGTTTCTGCTACTTTTGCAGACAGATTTTGCTGTCCGACAATAAACAGCCTTTGACGGCTTTGTGGGACGAATCGTGAGGCATCAATAATGAAGGCATCCACGGTGTACCCGAGGCCATTGAGGGCCAGAAGGGCTTCATGAAAATCAGCGCCGTCGTGCGAAGTGAGAAAACCCGTGACATTCTCCAAAAGGACCAGCGGCGGACGTCGGCTGCCCATTTCCTTCAGAATGCGAATAAAGCCCCAGAAGGCCGAAGAATGCTGCCCGGCTAAACCCTTTCGCGAGCCGGCGAGGGAGAGGTCGTTGCAAGGGAAGGAGGCGGTGGCGAGGATGGTCGTGGGTATGCTGGCCTCAGCAAGCGTATGGATGTCTGCGAGCACCAACTCCGGAGAGTGCCCGAAATGGGACGCATACATGTGACACTTTTTCTCGTCGATATCGTTGGCAAACACGGTGTGCCAGCCAGCTTGGTCCAAGCCCAGCCGCATCAGGCCGATCCCAGCAAAATACTCGGCAACAGTGGGTTTAGGGACAGAAACGGGCATGGTTACCATATGTGTGGCGCCGGGGGATTTTGCAACCCGGTCGCAGCTGAATCTTCCATATGGCGGCGGTGACCGTTTTAGCTTTTAGCTTTCCGCTTTTAGCTTTTTCTTCCCCGTATGTTGGTTGCTTTCAACAAACCATTCGGTGTCCTTTCCCAGTTCACTCCCGACGGCTCCAAACACCGGACGCTGGCGGAGTTTGGTTTCCAGAAGGGGCTCTACCCTATTGGGCGTCTGGATGCGGAGAGTGAGGGCCTCCTGTTATTGAGCGATGAAGGGCGGCTTAATGCGCGGCTATTGCATCCCACGCAGGGCCATGAGCGGATCTACTGGGCATTGGTGGAGCGAATGCCTTCGCCCGAAGCCATTGCCAAGCTTACAGGCGGGTTGGTCATTGGGGGACACAAAACCCTACCGTGCACGGCTTGGCTACTGGAACCACAGCCCGAAGTCGTGCCGCGCGATCCGCCGGTGCGTTATCGCAAGAACGTGGTCGATGTGTGGGTCGGCCTTGAATTGGTGGAGGGGAAGAATCATCAGGTCCGCCGGATGACGGCCGCTGTGGGCCATCCCACCTTGCGATTGATCCGGGTGCGGATCGGCCGTTTGGAGTTGGGCGATCTGCCGCCGGGCCAATGGAAGGAGCTTTCCGGAGCCGAACGCGATCTCGTCTTCGCCTGAGAGTAGTGCGGCCCCCGTGGCAAGGGCTTCCCAGCCCATGAACCGCCCAAAGCTGGCGGACTGGAAATGGGCAGTCAGCGGCAGAATTGTTTTTTGCCACCTCCGTGACTGAAACGCGAGGGTCAGAATACAGCAGCTAGCTTAGGCCTATGCGCAGGGACGTGGGCAGATTAGGCCGCCCCTTCAGGGCTTCGCCGTTGGTGGGCTCCAATCCCAGGGCGTTGCCCCATAAGCGCTAACCCCCTGGAACTGAGATTAAGGCGCCCTTTCAGGGCTCCGCCGTCTGTGGGGCCGCATCCCAGGGCGTT
>JAYVTN010000030.1:0-4182 GCA_043788785.1 Spartobacteria bacterium
ATCCGTTTTCCAAAAGGTGGGTGGCAAAACAATGCCGCAAGGTGGGCGGGGTGGCCGGCTTATGGATGCGCGCCTGCTGGACAGCGTGTTTGACGGCCCACCGCAGCAAAGTCTCGGCGAGATGATGGCGCAAGACGACGCCCGAACCCGGGTGGGGGGGCGGCATAGGGGCTGGCCTCAAAGAACTCAGAGAACACAGAAGGAGTCTGGCAGCCAACAGGCCTTTGCGTTCTATGCGTTCTATGAGGCTAGAACGACTGCCTTGGCTGCGGTCCGGGTGGGGGGGCACGGCAACGCAGGCTGTAATGGCGCACACGAAGTGTGTGGCGGACTTGGTCCAGAAGCCGTGGCGGAGGCTGGCCCAGGCGTGCAGTGGAAAGCTCCGTAGACATACCCAAAGAGTTATCGAGACTGGGGACCATGCCGCGCGTTGGGATTGGACCGTGCCCAGCACCCGCCCCCTTCATGTTTCTTCATGTCCTTCATGGTAAAAAACACGTCGACCAGTGGCGGCCAGACACTGCCGCGAAGTATGCCCTTGTTTGGCTACGCTTCCCGATTCGGACACCGATGACTTTCAACCATGAAGAGCATGAAGGGCCATGAAGATTATTGAGGCTTCTAAGCCGGACCGGGAAAAAGCTCACGCCAAGACCACCACGCCTGCCAGGGAAGCAAGGGGCATATGCGGATGGAAATCCGTGGAACTCAGCCGCCAATCCTAAAATAGTTTCCCCGAGACCCAACCCAGAGTCCCCCAGACCTAGCTCAGCTTCCCCCGCACCTAACTTCGCATCGACTAAAGCTAGCGCAGCATTCCCCGAGCAAGTCACCCACACCGCCCTGGGGCGGCTTTTAGGCCGGATGAAGCTGGAAGTGGTTTACGGCACAGTCCGGCCTTCATATTTCAAACCTCTTCCTCCATTCTTCCGCTCGCTTCCTATGCCAAAACGGTTGTTCCCACTCCTCCCGCCAGAAACATGTCCTGTGTGTTCTGAAGATGTCCCCCGGAATGCGCGCGCCTGCCCGGAGTGCGGAGCAGACCACAACTCTGGCTGGCGCGAGGATGCCTCCATCTCCACCCGTGACCCCGATAATCTCTCCAGTGATGTAGGTGGAATCCTGCGAGGCAAGGAACACAAAGGCCGGAGCCAGTTCGGCGGGCTGGGCAGCGCGGCCCATCGGGGTGTCTTTGCCGAATGTGGCGACCTTCGCCTCAGGCATGGTTGAAGGAATCAAGGGGGGCCAGACAGGCCCCGGCGCCACTGCGTTTACCCGGACGCCTTGCTTGATGGCCATGTTGGAGAGCGCCTTGGTAAAGGTGACGATGGCGCCTTTGGTCGAAGCGTAGGCCAGCAACTCCGGACTCGGGTCGTAAGCCTGGATGGAAGCCACGTTGATGATGGTCGACCCCGGCTGCATCCGGGGCAATGCTTCGCGGCAGAGCACAAACATCGCATATACGTTGGTCCGAAAAGTCCGGTCCAGCTCCTCGAGGCTGAACTCCTCGATCCCAGCGTGCGTGCGCTGGAAGGCCGCGTTATTCACCAATATGTCGATGCGCCCAAGTTCGCCCGCGCACCGCTTAACCAATTCCCGGCATTGGTTCTCCTCAGTGATGTCTCCGGGTACCACGAGAGCCTTCTGCCCGGTTTCCTCCACCAATTCCCGGGTTCTGCGCGCGTCTTCATGCTCATCGAGATAACTGATAAGTACATCGGCTCCTTCCCGCGCAAACGCTAAGGCCACCGCTCGTCCAATGCCACTGTCCGCGCCCGTGATCAGCGCGACTTTACCGGTCAATTTTCCGGAGCCGCGATAAGATTGCTCCCCGTGATCGGCCCGGGGTGTGAGCTCTGACTCCAGCCCTGGAGCCTGCCGGGCCATTGGGCAGTTGAAGGTGTAATCGCCATTGGTCCCGGCCAAGCTTGCCCGGCATTTGTCTAGCGCGCGCGCCGCGAGGGAGAACCCTCCGAGAGTTTCTTCCGGTGCCCGGGGCTCCCCTTGGCGCAGATCGGGGGCAACTTGCCGCACTGCTTGGATGTTTTCAGCTGGCATAACACCTTATTAATCGGTTCCCACGAGCGCCATGCGCTTCCGCCGAATCCCGCTCCCCGCCCGCACCATGCGCGCCGATCCCACTGCCCCTAAAGCTCGGGGCAACCCGCCCGAGGAGGACAAAATCCCCTTTGCCGCCCAGGACCCGCCAATTGGCTCCACGCCCACCTTACGGAGTCGATTCCCGGGTCCATCTGGCGAAATCGTACGTCAAACGCTGAGATCCGAAAGCGAGCTTGAGCACCGGGACAGCAACCTCCTGATGGACCCAGCTATTGTCGAACATTGGCCACTCCTTGTATTCGAGCGGCTTGCCGTCCACCTTCGATTGTCCCACGTACGGCTCGTTGTGCGCGATCCACGTGAAATCCAGCTTCTTTCCCGTAAGCGACGTGTACACCAGATGCGGTGCAGGTCCATCCAGGTCGGCACTCTCCAATCGGGTTTTGGCCAATACCGCTTGCGCGAACCGGCTCAGTTCCGCATCCACGCCGCCCCCCGCATATGCGCTGAGCTCGGAAGTCTCCAGCACCCACCCATTCTTGCGCGCTTCGCACCACAACATGTCGTTCCCGCTCCACGGCTTTTTTGCCCACGCGCAGGGTTTTACCGACCGGAACCCCATGAGCATCGAGCCGTTGTGGCAGAACACCCAGCCGGCCTTCTCCAAACGTTTTAGTATGGAGCCCGTCGTCGGGAATGGCGCGTACATCTTGAAGTACGGGAAGTCCTCGGGCACCGCGTACAAGCCCAGCAGGGTGCTCGACTCCTGCATATACTGGCTGAAAGGGTTTTCGCCGTACCCGAGCACGTTGGCGCGGTTCTCTCGCAAATTGTAGGGTCGATACGGATTTTCCATGCAAACGGCAAACGTCGAGGAGGGCTTGTCCGAAACCCACTTGAGCATATTGCGCCGGGACTCCTTGTAGAGGGCCGAGGTGGAAGCGCCTGGATGATCCCATTGGCTACAGAGCCCGTAGTTTAGAGAGTGGAAGGTGATCCGATGCACATCGTCCTTGCCGACTCCGGGCAGGTACGAGCGGGTCACAAACGGTCGGCTTCGGTGTTGGGCTATCTTTACAATGAGCTCGGGCACCTTGTACTTGCCCGGGGTCGCCATCCAGAAAGAATGCAACCATCCCGTCCCGGCGGCCGCGATCGGACGGATCGCCCCGAAAAAAATCCACGCGGCAGAAGCCGTTGATCCCATGCTTTCGAGGCCCGTGTTGGTCGAGGCCCAATATTTCGCACGTGCGGCCGTCCCAATGTTGTAGCCTTGGTTCCAAGTGCATGCGATGTCCACCATCATCGCATCCAAGGTGAGCGCCGCACGCGTGCTGACCACAGGATCCTTGGCGTACTCCGCCAGCATCCGCACCGCCGAAAGATTGACGGCCGAATAAATCGGACAACCGTACTCGGAGTAATTTTTTGTGCTAATGTCCGCGAAGTAACCCAGCAGCCGTTCCTTGGTGGCCGCCCGGATTGCCCCGGCATCGAGCCCATCCTGGTCGACTAACTCCGGCCATTCCTCCGCTGCCAGGAAACCGGCTCCGTCCATCATCAAACGGTAATTCCAAGCTCCGTACCCTTTCCATGTCCTGTGGCTGTAAAGGCCCGCATAATCACGGATCTTCGCCGCCGTGGCTTTGGGGATACTGTCCTTGCAAAGAAAATAGGTGTTCACCAATGCCACCTTATCGAAAGGATCCAAGGTGCCTGGCTTTTGCCTGAATTTGGCAATCTGGAAGGTGACTGCGGCATCCAGTTTCGACAACGCGTATGCGGTGTCCACCTTGAGCAGCAATCGGGCAGCATAGGCCGGAGCGGCCGCCTTGGGGTAAGTCTCCTGCTTTGCATCCGGCTTGTACGACGCCACGAACCGCACCAACGCCGCTCCGCGTTCGAGGGCCGTTTTGCCGTCCAAGCGCCCGCCTCCGTCGTTGCCCGGCAGCACTTCTGCACTGGGCGCTTCCTCCTCGGCCGAGTGTCCGATCATAGGAGCGATGAGGAACAGGGTCCTCACGATTGTTGCTCTGAGTAGGGGTGTCGCCATCTTGCACTCCCTACATAGACTCACGCCCACTTTAAATGACCAAATCAACTACAAGACCAAATCATCTC
>JAYVTN010000031.1:0-6712 GCA_043788785.1 Spartobacteria bacterium
CAGGAGAAGGCAGCCTGAGTAAGACCGTTCTGAATTTGGATTCCACCAACGCGACCAAAGCGCAAACCGTGTATGTCACGGGAGTCGATGATTTTTACAAGGACGGCCCGGTGACTTACAACGTCGTGGTAGCAAATTCCACGAGTCCCGACACGCGCTTCAACGGAGTCAAAGGCACCAGTATCAGTGTTACCAACCTCGACGATGAATAAGCTTCCAGCCAAACCGACCGGCGGATTCCTGAGCCGACTGCTGCGCAAAGTGCGCCCTCCATCCAAGCCGGCGCCTCCGTTGCGGCCCGTGGGGGTGAAACCCGCGCCGCGTCCGGTGCGCGGCATGATTGAGCCCCTGGAAGGGCGGATCGCGCCGGCAACCCTGCTCAACGCCTCCACCGTGCAGTTCACCGATTTGGATGGGGATATTGTAACGATCACCTACTCCAAAGCCCTCTTCGACGCGAACTCCCCCTCAACACTGGATGCGGTCTTCAAATTCGGGGACGGCATCGGCGGGGCCTTGACCTTTGGAATTGGAGGGGCTGCCCAGATGGAGCAACTCCAACTCATGGACCTGACCGCGGTTGGATTGTCCAATGGGGTGAGCCTTGCCCAGGGGGTGAGTTTTAGCGTGGGCGTGATCGCGTCGGCAACCGGGAATGGACGCACGGACATCGGTGCCATCGGGGCCGCCGGGATTTCCCTGGGAACCGTGAGTATTCCAGGTGATCTCGGCCAGATCGATTGTGGCAATCCCAAGGCGGCATTGGGCCTCGGAGCGCTCAATGTTTACTCCCTCGGGGAAGCCAGCGGCACCCAGAGCGGGACGCCAAGCTTTGAGAGCACCATTACGGGGACCCTGAAACTCCTGAACGTGACCACGGATGTGCACCAGGCCTATGTGCATGTCGTCGATGGGTTCGCTGTGGTGGGAGTATCGCCTGCCCACGGAAATATCACAAAAATCATCGTCGGCGGCGCGTTAGAGGGCAATGCGACTTTGGACCCGGCAAGTGACAACACGGGAAGCATCCAAGCCACTGGGATCATTTCCAGCGTGAATGTGGGTAGTCTGAGCGGAGGCGGTGGAAAAACCTCGGGATCGATCCAAGCCGGAAAATCGATGGGAACCGTGGAGGTCACCGGGGCTCTTGTGGGCGGGGCTGGCCTGCGGAGTGGGTCGATCATCTCTGCCTCCAGCATTGGCGTGGCCAAGCTGGGCACCGGGGCGGTGGGCTCTTTGGATATCTTGGTCGGGGGTGGTGGTGAACGGTCCGGATCGGTCTTGACCACCACGAGATTGGGGAGTTTGACCGTCGACGGGAATCTAGCCGGTGGGACGGGGCTAGGGAGCGGGGGAGTCTCTGCCGGGACCCACATTGGGGCCTCAAAAATCACGGGCAGTCTCACGGGTGGCTCGGGCTCGGGCTCCGGTTCCCTCCACGCGGACGGAAATCTAGCGGCCGTTGTGGTTGGGGGAAACATTGCCGGGGGCGCTGGCAAGAACTCAGGGACTATCTCCGCGGGCGGTTCCCTGGCGAGCCTTGCAGTGGGCAATTTTGAAACGGCGGCCAACTTCCTTGCAGGAGGGTTGGGCGAAGCCAGCGGAGTGGTCTCAGCCGCAGGCAACATCGGGACGGTGAAGATCGCTGGCAGCATCATCGGCTTTGCCGGGACCTACGCAGGCGGGATTTCTGCCGGCGGGAATATCGCCAAGGTTTCCCTCACAGGCGCCTTGGCGGGCGGAACGAAGTTCTATTCGGGCTTCATTGAAGCCTTGGGAGCGATCGGCACGGTCAATATCGGCGGCAGTGTCCTCGGGGGCACCGGAGACAGTTCGGGGATCGTCATCAGCAACGGGAAGATCGGAGCCATCAATATCGGCGGAAACTTGGCAGGCGGCGACGGCGCCAATAGCGGCTCAATCTTCAGCAGCACGGACCCTTTTGAGGACGCGGTTTTCGGTTCCCTAACGATTGCCAAGTCAATGGTGGGCGGCGTCGGCGACAATTCGGGGGTTGTGAGCGCGGGCGGCCGGTTGCTAAGGGTCAATGTAGGGGCGCTGGCGGGCACGGAGCCGGCACTCAAGGGTGGCAGCGGGACGTTCAGCGGCGCGATTTACGCGGAGGGCACCTTGGGAACGGCCACGATCACCGGGAATGTGGAGGGCGGAAGCGGAGACAACTCTGCGTCGATCCAATCCAACCGCTCGATGGCATCGGTGCTCATAAGTGGGCAGCTCAAGGGTGGGGCTGGAGCTTTCAGCGGCTCGCTTATCAGCCACGACCTTGTTGAGGGAACCACCTTGTACGCTGGAACCATGGGGATCATTTCGGTTTTGGGCGGCACCATAGGAGCAGCGGGGGCGGACTCCGGATCGATCGAGGCCGACGGGTCCATCCAGTCAGCGATTCTGGGCGCAATCACCGGCGGAGCAGGGCCCCGGTCCGGCAGCGTGCTCGCTGGGCAAAGTGCGGATTTGCTGGGGTCGCTCGCTAGCCTCAAAGTGCTGGCGGGAATTGCCGGGGGAGCTGGGAGCCGGGCTGGCATTGTGCAGGCGGATGGAAATATCGGGGCCGTCAAAGTGGCCCAGGATGTAACTAATTCGACCATTGCCGCCGGAAACGCGATCAAGTCCGTGGGTATCACCGGGGCACTGCAAGACTCCTTGGTGTCGGCCCGGGGCCAGCTCGTGCAAGGCACCACCGTGGATTTGGCACTGGGAGTTTTCAGCGCTGGTAGCGTCTCGGGATCCACGATCTTGGCCGGGTACGACCTGAATGGGGTGGGAGTCAACCCAGACGCGCAAATTGGGTTGGTCAAAGTCATTGGAGACTGGACAGCGAGCAGTCTGGTGGCTGGGGTGGTGGACACCAATGGCGATGGGTTCGGAAACAGTGACGATGCGGCGATTGTGGGAAGCAACAAGGCTACCATCGTTTCCAGGATTGCCTCTGTGGTTATCGGGGGAAACGTGGCAGGAACCCCTGATGCGGTCAGCGCCACGGATTTTTACGGCTTTGTGGCCCAGCAGATTGTCGCCTTTAAGAGCGGGGGAACTGCATTTGTTCTGGATAAAGCCGTTGAAGGCGAAGTGCGCACCTTTACGGCGTTGGACGTGGCGATGCGTGAGGTCATCCTGTGATCAACTTTCCCTTGCAGCTTGTCTGCCGAAGGGTCAAACCTCGAAGTGAATTCCCGTGAAACGCCTAACTTCGTCCCAAACATTCCTCTGCGCCGCCTTCCTGAGCTGGATCGGTCCGGTTAGCTCCGCGCTCGCCAGTGTAGTCGTGACTGGCGGTGTTTACCTGGACACCGATCTCAGCAATAGCTTCGGAGGCGATTCGCCGTTGCCCGGGGTCAAGGTAGCGCTGTATTTGGATGCCAATACGGACGGGATTGCAGATCCCGGCGAACTGAGCGCGACCGTGCTCAGCGGGCTTGATGGCACGTTCAGCTTCGGGAGCGTCGCAAATGGCGCGTATCTGATTGTGGAAACCGATCCCAGCGGCGCTCTCAGCATTGCAGACACCCAAGGCAGCCCGACCGACAATCAAATTGCGGTCGTTGTGGCCGACGCGCCGAGCGTTGGAAACAATTTTCTCGATGGCGGAGTGACCCCGCACGGGATCAGCGGAGCGGTCAGCCACGATACCGACAACACTCTCGGATTCTCAGCAGGCGACACGGCGCTGCCGCAAGTGGCGGTCGCACTCTACAGGGATCTGAATTCGGATGGCAGTGGGCAGCCAGGCGAGCGGATCGGAAGCGTGCCCACCGTAGCTGACGGGAGCTATTCCTTTGTTAACCTGCCAAACGGATCCTACGTGGTGGAAGTAATCGTAGCCGATCTGGCTGGGGCCACCAAAGTGGCCGACGCGGATGGCGGAACGGATGGGCGGATATTGGCTGCGGTGACGGGCGCAAATCTCACGGGCCAGAATTTCCTCTTAGGCGGCCTGACCCTCTACAGCGTGAGCGGGAGCGTCTACAACGACACCAATCGGGACCGCGTGGTCAGTTCAGGCGACACGGGCTTGCCGGATGTGACCGTGCGGCTCTACCGCGACCTCAACAACGATGGAGTGCCCCTCAATAACGAGGAGATCCAATCCACTGCCACCGGGCCGCTCGGACAATTCTCCTTTGGCAACTTGCCCGCCGGCCATTACCTGGTGGTGGAAACCGATTTGGCTGGGATGTTGAGCCTGTTCGACTCCGACGGCAGCAACGATAACCAGATCCATCTCACGATCACGGCGGCCAACCGAACCGGTCTCAATTTCTTGGATGCCGGAGTGAGCCCGAATGTGCCGGTGTTGGATCCTTTTGCGGCCATCAGCGCTGCAAACCAAGGGGGAACGCCCATCGTGATTGGGGCAAGCTTCCAGACCAGCAACGGAGGCGTACTGACCATCAACGCGGATGGCACCTACACGTACACGCCCCCGGCAGGCACCGGACCGGTGACTGAGACCATCGCGTATGTGGCCAATGTCGGGGACGGATATCCCGACGCGCTGACATTGAATCTCTCGGCTACCAAGGGCGGCCCGACGCAAACCGGTCTGCTGCTTTCAGCCAAGATTCCCGCGGCCAAAGCCGTGGTGATGCCGATAACCGCCTCCGACGCGGATGGGGATCCTCTTAGCTACCGGGTGACCAGCAGCAACCCCAAGATCATGGTCCGGGTCAAAACCGGCAACCCTTACTTGCGCCTGAAGGTTAGCTACGCCGGGGATGGTGTGGATGCATTGCCTTTCGAGGGTAAGATGGAGTTCCAGCTCTTCGAGGATATGACGCCGATTGCGGCACGGACCATAGCGGGCTTGGCCCAAGGCGGATTTTACGATGGCTTGAAGTTCCACCGGGTGGTCGATGGATTCATGATGCAGGGCGGGGATCCGAGCGGGAACGGCTCCGGCGGGCCCGGGTTCCAGTTCGAGAACGAGTTCCATCCAGGGTTGATCTTTGCGGGACGGGGTCAGCTTGCCATGGCCAATGCAGGGTTCGGCGCGGCATACAAAGCGACCAACGGATCCCAGTTCTTCGTCACTTTCGGGAGTCCTCGCACCTTGGATTTCGATCACACCATTTTCGGACAGTTGGTGCGCGGATGGGATGTGATGGCCAAGGTAGAAGCCGTTCCCAAAGCCCTGAATGGAAATGGGGAGCAATCGGCTCCAATCGGGGATGTCGTTATCGAGCAGGCGGAGGTGGTGGAAAACAACCACGATGCGGTGTTGATTTTGAGTGCAACGGCGGCCGGGCGTTCGACCATCACGGTCACCACCACCGACGGCGGCAATGCGCCCGTTTCCCGGACATTCACTGCGGTCGCGGCGATGGACACGACCAACTCGCCCCCGTTCGTTGTGAGTCCGGGCAACTACACGGTGCCCAAGAACACGCAGCTTAACATTCCGGTGGGGGTCGTCGACCTGGAATACGATTATATGAACATCGCGCACGGTTTGTTGGATGCTCCGGCAGTCGGCCAGAGTGGACAGACCGGCAGCGTGGTGGCGGTGCTTGGCAACACGGATTACGTCGGCCCCATGACGCTAGCCGTGGCGGTTGCCCAGATGAATCTCGCGTACCGGGGCGAAGCAGTCGACGGTCCGCGCGCCCCTGCCCAGGATGATTATTCCGGGATCACGGTGGGCGTTGGCGCGCCTGCCATCGGAGTCCGTAGCGCAGTGGTTGCAGCCAAGGCCCAGGTGGCCTTCTCCGGCGCAGTGCTCGCTGGCTTCAAGGCCTTGGATTTCCGCTCCCTGCCCGCAACCTTCACGGCCCAAGTCAACTGGGGTGACGGCTCGGCTTTGGAGGCGGGCCAAGTCACCCGTGATCCACGCCTGCCTTTGCCTACGGCGTTCGTTGTCAAGGGAAACCACACCTATGCGCACCCGGGGCGGTTCCCGGTGGCCGTGGAAATCCGAACCCTCTCAGGGTTGGTGAAAACCGTCTACAGCCGAGCCATCGTGGGCAACAATACCCGGCTGAGCGTTACGGCCGAGAACCTGCAAATAACCGGCAAGGCGCTCACCGACAAGGTTGTTGCCACATTTGCGGATCCCGGGAGCCCCGGACGTCCCAACGAATATCAGGCGGTGATCCAGTGGGGGGACGGTACACTTTCGCCCGGCAAGATCACCGGAAACGGATCCGCAAAATTCACGGTGTTTGGGACGCACGCGTTCGGGAATCCCCAAGCCTATACGTTCTCGGTCCGGGTGCACCGCAAAGGAGCATCGGGAGCTAACGATGGCTACGATTGGGGCAGCGCGTTAATGAGCGGATTCGTTGCTCCACAGTATCTGCCGCCATTCGCCCAGTCCCATCTGATTGGCTGGTGGGATGCGGCTCCGAGCAAAACGACATTGGGGAGTGGAAGTACTCTCCAATCCTTGTTGAATGGCAGCTTCGTGGTTTACAACTCCGGGAACAAGACCTCGGCCTTAGCCAAGGTTCGTTTCCACCTCTCTGACGACACGGTTTTGGACAAGGCCGTTGATATCCCGCTCAAGATCGGAGCCTTCGATGATGGGGGCGTCCGCAAACTTGAGCCGGGCAATGGGATACGGTTCTTCCTCCAGTTCAACGGGCAGAACGATTTCCGACTGCGCTTGCCGGTCGGCGAAATCGGGACCGGAAAGAATGTCCTGGCGGAGTTGATCTACAGCGATCCGATTGCCGACCAGGAGAATATCCAACGC
>JAYVTN010000032.1:0-2420 GCA_043788785.1 Spartobacteria bacterium
CCGGCTGCTCCCCACCCCGTCTCGCGACGACGCAGTTGCCTTCGGCTGCTCTCCCGGTTCTCGTCTCGGGATGACTTGGACTTTCACCTGTTGATTTCAGGTATGTACACTCGCACTAGCATGGGCTTCCAGCCCATGGTTCAGTCACCGAAGCGCGGCTCTGATCTTGACCAACTCAATCACGGCACGTGCTCGCGCTTACTCAAACCAAAGATCTATGAACACTGAAATCGTTTTCGCAGCTGCTCGTGCCACGCTTGACGGTTCTCTCCCTTTCCCGGAGGTCGTCCGCAGACTTATCGAGACCGGAGTCGAGTATTATCACGTCGATTACGTTGCCTTGCAGAAGCGCTTCTACAGCGGCACGGGCGATGTCGTGACGACGCCCATTCTTTACGAAGCTTTGCCTCCCGTTGCGGCTGATTTCGATGCTGCCGGGCTGCGCGCGGCGATTCTCGATAGCCAGCGTCACGGCCAGCATTACCGTGACTTTACCCGGCGCGCGATGGAGGCTGGTGTCCAGGGCTACATTGCCTTTCTGCGCGGTCTCCGCGTGACCTACTGGGGGCGCGGCGGCGAACAGCACACCGAATGGTTTCCGGGGGCAGGCCCGACTAACTCCCAATGCCCGTAAAGTTTGTGGCGCGAACTACCTTCGGGGGGGCAGCTCACAATGTGGTCGTTAGGTGCCGCTTTCCGGCTGTCTAATCTAAAACATGTCAGGCGACTCGCGGAAAATGGGATCGAGATTATGGTCTTCGGTCTTATGCTAATTGCGTTTTTTTACACACTTGCCGTCGCACTCATTCTGGGAATGCCCTTCCACTACCTGCTTGGACGAATTGGAAAGCAAAAGATCATCTACTACGCGACCGCGGGAGCGGTGGTCGGTCCTGCGATCATGATTGCACATCTCGAGGCAATCTCCGAATTTGATGCTTCAGCTGTAAAGCTCACAATTGTTTTGGCGGTTGCAGGCGTTTTAGCAGGGGCAACATTTCATCGATTTCTGACGCAGAAACCAGCGTCCGCTGAGAGCTGAACCGGAGTGGCGCACCTTACACATAAAACTCCCCGAAATGTCGCCAACAGGCCGCTGGGTTGGGAGTGGAACCCAAAATCTCACACCAAGAGCACCAGGAGCACCAAGGCTAATTCCAAAACGTTGCGCCGTTGATGGCGCCCTTTGCGTGAAACCCACGGGCAGCTCTCGTAAAGCCGGAGCTCACCCTACAGGGTTTCGTGAATCCGGACATCCGACCAAGGCCCGACCCATTGGCCCGCCAAGTCGTTCCCGCGTCCGGGTTTGAGCGGGAGGCGATTCCTCCCGATTTGGCAGCTGAGGATTTCCCCGGCAACGATCTCAAACTGGTCGCCTTCGGCATGCGTGCCGGCCATTTGCCCCCGGACGATGAGGGCCGCGATGCGCGAGTGCACATCTGGGTCTGAATTCTGGGAATCCCCTACGAGCAGCGAACTGGCCAGCCAATCCCCGCCGACGGTGACCCTCCCAGTGAACACGCTCGGCTTTACCAAATGCCCGGCCAGATCGTAGCCCGCAAGGATCCGCGCGTTCTGGACGGAACCGCCAATGACTATCTGGCCCAGTGCCAGCGTGTGTGTCGTGGAAAGGGCAGGGCCTTCAGCGCTGATGGTAGCAGGATGGGCTGGATCGTTCCCGAGAAGGCTTCCCCCGATCCGGATCGTGGTGATCGCGGAATGGCTGTGGATGGAACTGTCCTCCAGATCGCCGCCCACGCCCAGCCCAAGGCGTCCTCCGGCTTCGATCTGGCTTCCAACGACACTCCCACGGACGCCAATGGACGCCATGACGCCTCCCGCGTGGATGGATGCATCCTCAACATTCCCTACAATCCTCGCTGAGCCGAGGTTGGCCGCATCGCCTTCGATCAAAAGCTGGGTCCCGAAAAGGTCCCCGCCCAATTGCAAACCTTGGAGGCTCCCCTGGATATGTGAGGCCGGGAGTTCTGTTTTAAGAGCCCAGCCGGGACCGCCTAGCGAATGGGCGACCAAGGTTCCCAATCCGGGAGTCTTCGCCTGCGAATCCCCACAATCGATTCCGCCCAGGTCACCATCAACGAACACGCGGGCCAGATCGATGCCCGAGGCATGGAGGAAGCCAACATTGACCGATCCGTTTCCTCCGAGCGGGCCCTGCTTGGCGGAAAAGGTAATGGATGCTCTGGCGGAATCGGCTTGGAGGTCAAGGGCCGCCAACCAGGCACCCCCTTCCACCGCGTCGGGAACCGCTTGGAAATGGAAATCGGCGATGTCCCAGAGCCCCCTGTTGGTCTTCACCGTCACGATATCCCCGTCGAAATCCGTGAAGATCGCAGTGTGCCGGTCGGCGCTGATATGCAGGGACCCCGTTCGGGACTCCGGCGGCGGCACCGGCACAG
>JAYVTN010000033.1:0-8285 GCA_043788785.1 Spartobacteria bacterium
TATGGACCGTATGGACCGTATGGACCGTATGGACCGTATGGACTCCATGGACTGGCCCGCAACGGCGGGGGTGGCGCTCGGCTCGGCACCCATATCCCGCTTTTTCTTCGTGCAACTGCGAGCCGGGTCCTCTTTTCTTTGCGCCCCTATGCTACGCATCAAAGCTTTCCAAGGTCTGCGCCCTGCCAAAGAACTGGTTTCCGAAGTCGCCTGCGTACCCTACGACGTCGTTGACCGCGAGGAAGCGGCTGCCTTGGCCGGCAACTTACCGCATTCTTTGCTGCACGTGGACCGGGCCGAGATTGACCTGCCTACTGATACCGATCCCTATTCAAGTGCCGTCTACGAGAAGGCCCACTCCAACTTCCTCTCCATGCAGTCCGCAGGCGCATTGGTGCGCGAGGAGCAGCCCTGCATCTATCTCTACCAGCAAACCATGGGGACCCACACCCAGACCGGGCTGGCCACGGTGTGCCATATCGAGGATTACGAGAACGACATCATCAAGAAACACGAGAAGACCCGTCGGGATAAGGAAGACGACCGGACCCGGCTCATCAACACCATCAGCGCTGATACCGGACCGGTGTTCCTGACGTATCGGGACACGGCTTCCATTGATGCGCTCGTGTCCGCTGCAACCCGAAACGCGCCGTTCTTCGATTTCACCGCTCCGGACGGCGTCCAACATACCGTTTGGCGCATCGAAGGCGGCGCGGAGTTCGTGGAGGCTTTCCGAAGTGTTCCAGTGGCCTATGTCGCAGATGGTCACCATCGGACGGCTAGCGCGGCCCGGGTCGGACGCGAACGTCGCGAAGCCAACCCCAGCCATACGGGATTGGAAGACTACAACTGGTTCCTGTGCGTCCTATTCCCCGCGAGCCAACTCCAAATTCTTCCCTACAACCGGGCTGTCAAAGACCTTAACGGCCGTTCAAAGGAGTCGTTCCTTGCCGAAGTCGGCCAAGCGCTCGCGATTCAACCCAAAGGTGCCGCCAAACCCACCCGACCCGGGCAGATGGGGATGTATCTCGATGGAAGCTGGTACGAGCTGACATGGAAACCTTCGGCCGATTCCGATCCGATCTCCCAACTCGATGTCAGTGCTCTTCAAGACCGGGTGCTAGCGCCGATCCTCGGCATTGATGACCCGCGGACCAGCAAGCGGGTGAATTTCATCGGCGGAATCCGCGGCCCCCAAGAGTTAGAGCGTTTGGTGGACTCCGGGCGAGCGGCGGTCGCCTTCTCGATGTATCCCACAACGGTCGAGCAGCTTATGGCCATTGCGGATGCCAACCAGATTATGCCGCCCAAAAGCACATGGTTTGAACCCAAGCTGCGTTCCGGGCTCTTCGTCCACACCTTCTGAGAAAGCCCCACCCGTGGGACAGGATTCCAAGCCCTTGGCCCTCGAGGGGGGACGGGTACCGGGCCATCTAGCCTCATAGAACGCAAAAGCCTTTCGGCTGCCAGCACTCCTTCTGTGTTCTATGCGTTCTTTGAGGCCAACCCCTATGCCGTCCCGCCGCACCCGGACCGCACCGATCCGAAGGTTCAACGTCCGGGCGCCAAGTTACCTCCACTCCCCGAGAGCCTTGGGCCGGAAGCGCACACCACATCCGCTTCCGTTCCCTGTTACTGGTTCCTGTTCCGGTTACTAACCAGTTTGGCCGCGGCCATCGTGAGCGCCCCTAAGATCACCGGGTTCCCCATCGCTTTTAAGAACCATGGCTTCTCTTCGACGGTTTTCTGTAACACCTCGGGCTTCTCCTTCCGCGCGTAGTCCAAAACCCGGGACGCATCGTCTCCACTCATCCGGGCCGGATCCGTCGATCCCAGTCCCAGCATTTGAGCGATTCCCCCCAACCCACCGGCTCCGCCCCCGAGTGCTCCCATGGCAGGAAGCCCATGCCACGAGGGGGCCACACGCGTTTGATTCGGCAAGGATCGGCACCCCTCGCCTGCCCCTTTGCGAGGTGGTCCTCGGAATCCTTTTGATGGGTCAACCGCTTTGCCCCATTCTCAAAGGGTATGTCCCTTTCTCCTGCCGTGTTCCTCGACCGTGACGGCACCCTCATGGAAGAGGTCCATTATTGCGGGGATCCCCAAAGGGTACGTCTCCTACCGGGGGTTCTCGACGGCATCGGGCGTCTCCATGCGGGTGGGTTTGCCCTCATCGTGATTACCAACCAGAGCGGCATCGGCCGCGGGCTCATCAGTTTGGAGCAATACCGCGCCGTCCACGCCCGCCTGCTCCAACTCCTAGGCTCGGACTTGGTACGGGCCTCCTATTTCTGTCCGGATGCTCCGGGAACGCCTTCGACCCGGCGCAAGCCCGCGCCGGGCATGTTGCTGGAAGCGGGTGCCGAGCACGGCTTGGACCTGGGCCGAAGCTGGCTCATTGGCGACAAGTCGATCGACCTGCAGTGCGCGCTGGCAGGCGGCACCCGGCCCATCTTGGTTCAAACCGGTTATGGCCTAACCGAAGATGCCTCCCTAGCCCACTTCGTGGCAAAAGATTTTCTTACCGCTACGGACTTCATCCTAAAGCACTCCAATGCCCGCTAAAATCGCAATTATAATCCCTGCCCGCTACGGATCCACCCGCTTTCCCGGGAAACCGCTGCATCCCATCGCGGGCAAACCGCTAATCCAACATGTTTGGGAACGCTGCCTGCGGGTCAAAGGGATCGCCGAAGTCATTGTGGCGACCGACGACATGCGCATCGCCGAGGCGGCATTCGGATTCGGGGCCGAAGTGTCGATGACCTCGCCCAAACACCAGAGCGGGACCGACCGGTGCGCGGAAGTCGCCAAACGGCTGAGTGGGTTCACCCACGTCATCAATGTCCAAGGAGATGAACCGCTCATTGATCCCACATTGGTAAGCCGTCTTGCTCGCACCCTGGCTGGCTCCGAGTCCATCCAGATGGTTACCGCTGCCAACGCGTTCGCACCGGAGGACGACGTCCACAACCCCAATGCGGTCAAAGTGGTCCTCGATGCCCATTCGGATGCGCTCTACTTTTCACGGAGCCCCATCCCCTTCCCACGTGATCCCGGGGCGGCGCCCACCTATCTGCGCCATCAAGGCCTGTATGGGTATTCCAAAGCTTTCCTCCTCCGATTTGTAAAATGGAGGCCCAGCCGGTTGGAAAAGCTCGAACACCTCGAACAACTGCGGGCCTTGGAGAACGGGGCCAAAATCCGGGTACTGGTCACCAAGTCCGCCTCGGTGGGCGTCGATACGCCCGAGGACGTGATTTTTGCAGAGCGCCTGTTGGCAGCGCGTTGAGTCCGGGTGTAGCCTACCAGTTTTGGTCAGCTTACATTGGTTGCCGTAACACCTTCCATTTGGCTGGGGACGTATCTAGACTCCCGGGCTTTTAACCATCCCGCTTTTTGGCGCCTCCCGGGCGTTCCACCCCTTTCGATTCACATGAAATACATTTTTGTCACCGGCGGCGTAGTCAGTTCCCTTGGAAAAGGGCTAGCGGCGGCTTCCTTGGGAACTCTGCT
The DNA here is from genome assembly GCA_043788785.1 of Spartobacteria bacterium. Taxonomy (GTDB): domain Bacteria; phylum Verrucomicrobiota; class Verrucomicrobiia; order Chthoniobacterales; family Chthoniobacteraceae; genus CAIURC01. Next base: position 3,520 of record JAYVTN010000033.1, read on the forward strand.
CGAGAACCGTGGGCTCAAGGTTGTCCTCCAAAAGTTCGATCCGTACCTCAACGTCGACCCAGGCACGATGAACCCTTTCCAACACGGCGAAGTTTATGTGCTCAATGATGGAGCCGAAACGGACCTGGATTTGGGCCATTACGAGCGCTTCACCCATTCCGTGCTCTCGCGTTCCAATTCGACTTCCAGCGGCCAGGTTTATGAAACCGTTCTGGCGCGGGAACGTCGGGGCGATTACCTGGGCAAAACGGTCCAGGTCATTCCCCACGTGACCGATGAAATCAAGGCGCGCATTCACAAGCTCGGCAAGGAACAGCCCTGTGATGTGCTCATTACCCAAATCGGAGGCACCACGGGGGACATCGAGGGCTTGCCCTTTTTGGAAGCGATCCGGCAGTTCGTTTTGGAGGTCGGGGACAAGAACGTGGTTATCATGCATGTGACCTTGGTGCCCTACATCAAGGCGGCCGGTGAACTTAAAACCAAGCCTTCCCAGCAGTCCATCGCCAAACTGCGCGAGATCGGTTTGCACCCCCAAGTCCTGCTGTGCCGCACCGAACACACGCTGGGCGATGATGTCCGCCAGAAACTCTCGGTTTTCTGTAACGTGCCCCGGGATGCCGTCATTGAGGCCCGGGACGTCGATCACAGCATCTACGAGATGCCCCTCATGCTCCAGAAAGAGAAGCTCGATGACATTATTGTTCGTCTCTTGAGTTTGGATGCGGCTCCTGTGGCCGACATGACCCACTGGAAGAAGTTTGTGGACCGGGTCGTTAAGCCAAAAAAACGCGTGAAGATCGCGGTCGTGGGCAAGTACATTGAACTCCAGGACGCTTACAAATCCATTTACGAAAGCCTCACCCACGCAGCGGCCAGCGTCGATTGCGGCACAGACTTGTTGCTGGTGGACGCAGAAGACCTTGAAGACCAGGATCCCGCCTCGATCCTTAAGGATGTCGCCGGAATCCTTGTCCCGGGCGGTTTCGGGGATCGCGGCGTGGAAGGCAAAATCCGGGCGACCCAATTCGCCCGTGAAAACAGTGTTCCCTTCCTGGGACTCTGCCTTGGGATGCAGGTGGCAACTATCGAATTCGCCCGGAATGTGTGCGGCCTGGTCGGTGCCAACAGCACGGAGTTCGACAGCAAGCCCTCCCATCCGGTCATTGACTTGCTAGAGACCCAAAAGGACGTCACCGACAAAGGTGCCTCCATGCGGCTAGGCACATGGCCCACGAAGATCGCCGCCGCGACCCGGGCATTCCATGTTTACGGTGGGGAGGAAATCACCGAGCGCCACCGGCACCGGTACGAGTTCAACATGGCTTACCGGGAGCAAATGGAAGCCAAAGGCTTCGTCATCAGCGGCACATCTCCGGACGGCAGCCTGGTAGAGTTAATCGAGCTCCAGGATCATCCGTGGTTTTTGGCCTGCCAATTCCACCCGGAATTCAAGTCAAAGCCCAACCACCCGCACCCGCTCTTCAAAGGGTTCGTGAGCGCCTGCCTAGCCAACGGCAACTAAACGGAAGCCCCCCCCGGCAGGCGCGCTGGTCCCTTTGGTCCCTTTGGTCCCTTTGGTCCCTTTGGTCCCTTTGGTCCCTTTGGTCCCTTTGGTCCCTTTGGTCTCTAGCATTGACTCCTCCCACCGGCCTCCTACGATCCGCGCCTGCAGGGGAGCCAGCCGGCTGAGAGGTCCCGCGCTCAAGCGCCGGGACGACCCTTTGAACCTGATCCGGGTAATTCCGTCGCAGGGAGCGATCTCTCAGCCATGCCGTGCTCCCGGCATGGTTTTTTTTAATCTTATGATCGCAGCAAAAGACTCCGCAGAACCCACCAGCAGCGCCCAGTTGCCTAATAGCCGCCGCGTTTACGTCCAAGGCCGCCTCCATCCCTCCATCCAAGTCCCCTTCCGGGAAATTAGCCTTTCGCCTACCAAACATCTCAACGGCCAGATCGAGGAGAACCAACCTGTCCGGGTCTACGACTGCAGCGGAGCCTGGGGGGACGCCGCTCAATCGCCCGATAGCGCCCAGGGCCTTCCGGCTCTCCGAGCGGATTGGATACGGGCCCGCGCGGATGTCGACCCGTATGCAGGCCGGGAAGTTCTCCCTGAGGACAATGGCTATCTGACACGTGGCCACGAGGAATATGCCAGCCAAGCCGAGCGCCGTAACCGGCTGGATTCCTGGAACGGCCCCCAACGGGCCCCATTGCGCGCCAGCGCCGGGCATCCCGTCACCCAGCTCTGGTATGCCAGACAAGGCATCATCACCCCCGAGATGGAGTACATCGCCATCCGCGAAAACATGGGACGGGAAACCGCGTTCAACACCGTTGAAAACAAGCTGGGAGATCGCACCGTTCTCAACCAGCAGCATCCCGGTCAATCTTTCGGGGCCAGCCTGCCCAAATACATCACTGCCGAGTTCGTGCGCGATGAAGTCGCCCGGGGCAGGGCCATCATCCCGGCCAACATCAATCATCCCGAACTTGAACCGATGATTATCGGCCGCAATTTCCTGGTGAAGATCAATGCGAACATTGGCAACAGCGCGGTGGCTTCTTCCATCGAGGAAGAAGTTGAAAAGATGCGTTGGGCCACCAAATGGGGTGCCGACACCGTCATGGATCTCTCCACCGGCAAAAACATCCACGCCACCCGGGAATGGATCCTGCGCAACTCCCCCGTCCCCATCGGCACCGTGCCCATCTATCAGGCTATGGAAAAGGTCAATGGTCGAGCCGAGGACCTTACCTGGGAGATCTTCCGGGACACCCTGATCGAACAGGCTGAGCAAGGGGTCGATTATTTCACCATCCACGCCGGTGTTCTCCTGCGGTACGTCCCCATGACAGCACGCCGCGCCACCGGAATCGTTTCCCGTGGCGGCAGTATCATGGCCAAGTGGTGTTTGTCCCATCATCAAGAGAATTTCCTCTATACCCATTGGGACGATATCTGCCAGATCATGGCCGCGTACGATGTGAGCTTCTCCATCGGCGACGGGCTGCGTCCGGGCTCGATTGCCGATGCCAATGACGAAGCCCAATTTGCCGAGCTTAAGACCCAGGGCGAACTTACCGAGCGCGCTTGGGCCCACGGGGTTCAAGTCATGAATGAAGGGCCCGGGCACGTGCCGATGCACATGATCCAGGAAAACATGGAGAAACAAATCGAGTGGTGCCACGAGGCGCCCTTCTACACGCTCGGGCCGCTAACAACCGATATCGCCCCAGGCTATGACCATATCACCAGCGGGATCGGGGCCACCATGATCGGCTGGTTCGGCTGCGCGATGCTCTGTTACGTGACCCCCAAGTAACACCTCGGTTTGCCCAACAAAAAGGACGTCAAGGACGGCGTCATTACCTACAAAATTGCGGCACACGCGGCGGACCTCGCCAAGGGGCATCCCGGTGCCCAATACCGCGACAACGCCTTGAGCAAGGCCCGGTTCGAGTTCCGTTGGGAAGACCAGTTTAATCTTTCCCTGGACCCGGAAACGGCCCGTGAATTCCATGATGAAACGCTACCCCAGGAAGGTGCCAAAACCGCCCATTTCTGCAGCATGTGTGGCCCGCATTTCTGCTCGATGAAGATCACCGAGGACGTGAGGAAGTATGCCGCCGAGCAGGGTCTTAGCGACACGGAGGCTCTCGAACACGGGATGCTCGAAAAGGCCGGGGAGTTCGTGGAGAAAGGTTCAGAAGTCTACTCCGAGGCTTAGAGCCCATTCATGAATCCAATAGGACTTTTGCGCAAGGTGGCCCTCTTGGAAGGGTTTTCCTTCCTGGCGCTTATGGGGGTCGCCATGCCCCTGAAGTATTTCGCCGGCTTGCCTCAAGCCGTTAAACTGGCGGGTTGGCTCCACGGGGTGCTCTTTGTGATCTTCTGCTTTGCGCTCCTGATCGTTATGATCGCAGCCAAATGGTCCTTGGGCCGTGGCGTCGCTTTCTTTGGGGCCGCCCTGCTGCCCTTCGGGCCGTTTCTCCTGGATAGGCGGATGCAGCGCTACGAAGCGGAATATCTGGCCGGCAAATAACACCCGGGTTCCCGACCGGGACCGGGTTGGAACCGGGGGCCCTGCGTATCGAATATTCTTGGAGAAAACAGTTGAACCGACCCCGGGCCATCCATAGTCTCCCCGCCTCCCTTCAAAAGGAGTCTTAGCTCAATTGGTTAGAGCGCTGCCCTGTCACGGCAGAGGTTGCGGGTTCGAGTCCCGTAGACTCCGCTTTTACACCCTTTCCGGGGTAAACCACATCGGCCGGAACCCCGGCGGTATAAAGTCCCATAGCGTCCATACCGTCCATACCGTCCATACCGTCCATACCGTCCATACCGTCCATACGGTCCATTTTCTATTCGCCGCATCTCAGAGGCTCCCGCAAAGCTTGGGCGCCTATCTTTTTTTGTCGCAAACAATCCCAACCCTGCGTGGGATGGCCCCCGTGCAGAGCGCTCTTGCCCACTTCACCCAAGCCAAACTGGAGACCCTGCTGGATCGCTGGGGATACAAACCGTCCCATGCGGCCCGGATCCTCCGCGCATTCTATCAAGGCTCGGTCAACTTCTCCGCCCTGCCGCTGCCCGGGGGGTTGCGCCAAAAACTCCAGTCCGATTTACCTTCCGCAGGCACGCACTTATCCCAGCGGCAGGAGGCCCGGGATGGCACCACCAAGCTACTCTTCAAGCTCAACGACGAGCGCACCGTGGAGTCGGTGCTCATGCCCGATTACCGCACAGATCGGGCTGCCGGTTG
>JAYVTN010000034.1:0-7222 GCA_043788785.1 Spartobacteria bacterium
CCGCAGATTATCCAGCGCGGCGCTCGAAAAAGGGTGCGCCGGGTTCCGTGCGATCAGCAGGAGCGCAGGCAGGGTGATCCCGTCGGGTCTTTCCATCAAATCAGCAAACAGCACGCTCAGGACCCGGCCATGAGTTTGTGGATTGGCCAACACCGGCAGGGCGATCAGGTTGAAGCTCTCATTGGGCAAGTTCTCCACTGCCCGTTCAGTAGCCGTTTGGAGCGCCTCCTCGGGTAAATTCGGGAGCATTGCAAAAAGGGTGCGGGCAGAAGTGCCGGGAACCGCTGTACGCGAGAGAGTTGCATGCAATTGCCGTTCCCAGAGCGGTTGAACGGACTCGAGGGCAATCACAGGGCTGGCAACAGTGTCGAAAGCTGGCGACGGCTCGGGCGTTGCAAGCGCCTTTGCCAAGGACGAGTCCGCGAGCCGTTTGCGGGTATCCAGTTTGGGCTCTGAAATGATCGGTCGAGTTTGGGAAGGAGCGATTTTCTGGTCTGACCGACCGCTCCAGATCCAGGCTGCAACCAAGGCGGCTAGGACTGGTACAAGCGCCAACGCCCAGCCAGCGGGTCGTGCACGGGATGCGGTAGCTTTTTGGGGCTGCATGGAGGAAGGGCAGCGAGCGGGCAATCAAAGCTGCCTCGAACACCACGCCCAAAACTAGCCTCTCGCGGGCGTGCGTTGCAAGAAGGCGGCTCGAATATGGAGGGCGCAGATCCTCTGGGCCGGGTTCGCGAGCGCTGCCTCCCGAGCGCCGCAGCTCGCGTGAGAATTTCCCGCAGTCCGGAGAGCCGCCGGTGGGTTTCACGAACGGTCGGCAACGTCGTACTTGGCTTTTGCCGCCGACGGCGCCCACCGGCGGTTGATCCGCGTTCTTGCATTTTACTGCTGCATCGGCATCGTTGGAGACGGCCCATGCAAGTAAACCTTCTTAAATGTAAGATCCACCGTGCTGTCGTGACCGGAGCCAGTCTCCATTACGAGGGCAGCCTGACGATTTCCTCCGACCTCGCCCAGAGAATTGGATTGCTGGAATACGAACGGATTCTGGTGGGCAATATGCAAAACGGGGAGCGTTTTGAAACCTATGTCATTTACGGCGAACCCGGTGGTGCCCAGATCCAACTCAATGGCGCCACCGCGCATCTGGGCCAGATTGGGGACCGGCTCACGATTATGAATTTTGGCTTCTACACTCCCGAGGAAGCCCGCACGCATAAACCCAACATTATCGTGATGAACGACAGGAACGAAGCTATCCGCCAAGATGGGGCCTCCCCGATTGCTGGCCTGCAAGTCGTCGTTTAAACTCTCCGTTTTATGAACCAGTCTCTTCTCCTACATCCCTTTGCCCTCGGGTTTTATCTCGGCACAGTCTTCACCATTTTGGTTCTGTATCGGAACATGAAGTTGAAAGGGGAAATGGCCCGGTTCCGGCGTCATCTCAGTGATAAGTTGGAAATTGAGGGAGAATCCTTGCGCCGAACCAAGGATGAAATTGAATCGTTGCGTAAGGAGAACGAGAGCCTGCGGGTGAAGGTGAATGCGTTGAACGAAGCGCCCGAGCGCAAGTTGGTGAGGGATCTGGAAATCTACGCACGGGCGGAACGGCAGATGTTCGTCAGCGTGCCTGGGTTCGCGCCTGCGTGGGAAACTGCAAAATCTGAAGCGCACATGGAACTGGTCGACGAGGAGAATGGACGCAGCGCTCCCAAGCGGATTTTCACCCGGCTATTCGGTGGTGGCGGAAAACCGGCGTTGGCGAATCGGAACGGGGAGCCGAAACCGGACGAGCACGGCCAGCAGTAGTCGATAGTCACCAGGCGGTGCACCAAGACTGATCTTCGGGGTCGCAACGGCACGCGCCTTCATACGTCAACCTTCAACCTTCATACTTGCTCCCCGTGATAGCCGCTCAGGCTTTCACGCGCTCGATCTGGGCGCCCAATCCGTTGAGCTTCTCGTCGATGGATTCGTAGCCGCGGTCGATGTGGTAGACCCGGCTAACTTCGGTGATCCCTTCGGATTTGAGTCCCGCTAACACCAAAGCGGCTGAGGCTCGCAGGTCGCTGGCCATCACGGGTGCACCGCTGAGTTGGCTGACGCCGCGGATAATCGCGGTCGAACCATCCAGCCCGATGTCAGCTCCCATGCGTTTGAGTTCGGAGACGTGCATGAAACGCTGGGGGAAAACCGTTTCCGAGATATGTGAGGTGCCGCTCGCACAGCTAAGCAGTGCACACATCTGGGCCTGCATGTCCGTGGGAAACCCAGGATAGGGCTCGGTCGTCAGGTCCAATGGTGCCGGACAACCATTGCCACTCACCGTGATCGTGTTTTTGCCGATGGTAGTCTTATACCCCGCCCGATTGAGCACCGAGGTCACCGATTCAAGATGGTGGGTATTGACCCGGCGAAGCGTGACTTCTGTGCCCGCAATGGCTGCGGCGACAAGGAAAGTGCCCGCCTCGATCCGGTCCGGAATGACCTCATGCTCGGCCCCGTGTAGTTCCTTGACTCCCTCGATGATGATACGCGAGGTGCCGGCGCCTTCGATCCGGGCCCCCATCTTGTTCAAGAACTCAGCCAGATCGACTACTTCAGGCTCTGCGGCTGCGTGTTCGATGACGGTGATCCCGTCTGCGAGCACGGCCGCCATCATCACGTTGTCGGTTCCCAACACCGTCGGCCCCAGTTTTCCCCGCAGGCTAACCGTGCCCCCGCGGAGGTGTCCGGCGAAGACCTTCACGTTGCCTTGCTCCACCCGGTATGCAGCGTTGAGGGCTTCGAAACCTTTGAGATGCAAATCGATCGGGCGGTCCCCGATGACACAGCCTCCCGGCAATGAGACCGTGGCTTCCTTCTCCCGGCCCAGCAAGGGCCCTAGCACGCAAACCGAGGCGCGCATCTTGCGCACAATGTCGTAAGGTGCCACCGTGCGGATGTTCTCGGCATGGATGCGAACCGTGCCGCTGGCCCGTTCCACATGGGCTCCGAGATGGGAGAGGATCTGCAGCATGTAGTGGATGTCGCTCAAATCCGGCACATGATGGATCACGCACGGCTCCCGGCTCAGCAAGGCCGCCGCTAGTATGGGGAGAGCGGAGTTTTTTGAGCCGCTGATCTTAACGGAACCACTGAGGGCGTGCCCGCCGTGTACGAGAATTTTATCCATGAATAGCGAAGAGGAATCGGTGTCGCCCTTGGTAGTCGTCCACAGGGCAGATGTCGTGGTAATTCTCTCGCGCCAGCTCCAGACTGAGGCGTTGGGATTGTTCATGGCCGATTTCCAAGGCTAAGCGCCCCTGTAGATGGGTTTTGGCGCCTTGGACCAGCTGCAGGAGCAGATCCAGGCCCTCGAGACCACCATCGAGCGCTGCTACTGGATCGTGCCTGACTTCACGGGAAAGAGTGGGGAGTTCCCCGGTTGTCACATAGGGAAGATTTGCCACAATCAAATCGTAAGTGCCTTCGGCGGCTTCCAGGAGATGGCTCCGTGAAAAGCGCACCCGTTCTTGGAGCTTGAGCTTGAGCGCATTCTCCTGGGCCAAAACGAGAGCATCCGGGGAGACATCGACCGCGTGGACCTCCGACTCTGGAAGCTGCGCAGCCAAGGAGAGCGCAATGACCCCGCTGCCCGTGCCGACATCCAGGATCCGTTTGTAGTCCCGGCTTTGGCCCAGAATCAACTCCACGAGCTGCTCGGTCTCTGGGCGGGGGATCAATGCGCGTTTATCGCATAGGAACGTGAGTCCGCAAAATTCGGCGGTTCCCAAGAGATGTTGGAGCGGCTCCCCCAGGGAACGGCGCCGGACCAGTTCCCGGAGTGGCTCCAGTTGAAGATCGCCCAGAGGCCGGTCGAACTCCATGTAGAGCTCCATCCGGCGTTTGCCCAGAACATGGGCCAACAGATGCTCAATGTTGAGGCGCGGACTCTCGATCTCGTGCTTTTGGAAATACGCCGTCGTTGCCTGGATGACTTCGAGGACGGTTTTCATGTGCCCAATACTGTCCCTGGCGGATCAGACCGGATTTCCGCTGGCCGCCAGATTGGCGTCCGCCAAACGTTCTTCCATGTCCTGGAGTTGGAGGGAATCGAGCATTTCCTGGATGTTGCCTTCCATGAAGGAGTCCAGATTGTAAAGGGTCAGATTGATGCGGTGATCGGTGACCCGGTTTTGGGGGTAGTTGTACGTGCGCCCTTTTTCGCTGCGACCGCCGCTGCCGATCTGGCTTTTGCGGTGGGCTGCGTATTTCTCGTTCTCTTCGGCCTGTTTACGCTCGAGGAGACGCGAGCGCAGGATCTGGAGCGCTTTGGCCTTGTTCTTCTGCTGACTGCGTCCGTCTTGGCAGCGCACGATAGTGCCAGTGGGAATGTGAAGGACTTGAACGGCCGAGTCGGTCGTGTTAACGCCCTGGCCGCCGGGACCGCCCGAACGGCACACGTCAATCCGCAGTTCATCGGCTTTGAGCTCGAAATCAACTTCCTGCGCTTCCGGTAAGACCGCCACGGTGGCCGTCGAAGTATGGATTCGCCCTTGGGCTTCGGTTGCAGGAACCCGTTGCACCCGGTGCACACCACTCTCGTAACGGAGTTTCCGGAAAACGGCTTCCCCCGACACCTTGAAAATGACTTCCCGGAATCCGCCCAGTTCGGAGGGGCTCGATTCCAGGGACTCGATCTTGAGATCGGTGTTCTCGGCAAAGCGCGTGTACATCCGATAGAGGTCGGCAGCAAAGAGGGCAGCCTCGTCGCCGCCAGTTCCAGCGCGGATTTCTACGATGGCGTCGCGGTCCTCGTTGGGATCGGGCGGGAGCAAGGCCATTTGCGTGGCGATCTCCAAATCCGCGATCCGCTTTTGCAATCCGGGGATTTCCGCTTGGGCCATCTCTGCAAAATCCCGGTCAGTGCCGGCTGCTAGCTCTTGGTTGTCGGCCAGCTCACGCTGGGTCTTTTGGAAATCTTCCCAGGTGGCCAAAAGCAGCTTGAGCCGGGTATGCTCACGCAGGATTTCCTTGGCCCGCTGAGGATCGTTGTAGAGGTTGCCCGAACCGATCTCCGCTTCCAATTCCCGGAAGCGTTCGGCTTTTTTCTGCAAAAGCGGTGCAAAATCCATATGGGTACGCAGGAGCGGGTTAAAACAAAACGGTGAAGGCGCAGTGCACCTTCACCGTTTTTGAAATGAACCGGATTGGAACTAAGCCTTTTTAGCGGCGCGCGTTTGCATGCCAGAGTAGCGGCGGGAGAACTTCTCGATCCGGCCAGCGGTATCGACGAATTTCTGTTCACCGGTAAAGAAAGGGTGGCAAGCTGCGCAAATACCGATCTTGAGCTCGCGGCGGGTCGAGCGTGTATGATAGGTCGTGCCGCAGGCACAACCGATCGTCGTCTCGGTGTAAGTAGGATGAATATCTGCTTTCATGGCTGTAAAAGGGAGCTAGAGAGTAGCCGCGAAAATCCCGGCTGCAATCAAAAACAACATTCAATTTCGTGCCTGAAAATTCCAATCCGAACGTGTTGCTCGAGCGCTGGCGCCAGACTCTGGCCCGCCTGGGTGATGCTGTTGCGTTGCGAAGCGTGACGGGCGAAGGTTTACGCACATTCTCAGGGATCGATGCCGAGGCGCTTCGTCTCGGAGATGCGCTGGCCGGGTTGCCCCCAGGCACGGTCGTGGCAGTTCAAATCGGGAATAGTCCCTCATGGCCAGCCGCTCTTTTAGCACTCTGGCGCGCGCAACTCATCGTTCTGCCCTTGGGCCGCCATATGGAATCCGCGGATCTCGATTCCGCCCTTTCGGTGTGCCACGTCGGTGCGATTTGGGAAGCCGCTACCCCGGGCGGCGATACAGGGCTCTCCCTGCGCCTCCGGGACGGGGTTGCCATCCCAAATTGGGAGGGCCCCGTGCCAGATCTTCTCAAGCTGACCTCGGGAACCACCGCCTTGCCGAGGGCTGTCCGGTTCCGGGCCCATCAGCTGTTGGCGGATTGCGAGAACATCTGCCGCGCCATGGGCATCACGGGCAACGATCTCAATTTTGGGGTGATCCCTTTTTCCCATTCCTACGGATTCAGCAATCTGATCACACCGCTCCTGGCATTGGGCGTGCCCATGGTTGCGAGTGAAGACCGCATGCCCAGGGCCATCCTTCACGGCTTACAAGCGTCTCGGGCCACGGTCTTTCCCGGGATGCCGATCTTCTACCAAAAGCTTTTGGAACTCGAGGGCCGCCCGGGTCTGCCTGCCCTGCGGCTCTGCATCTCGGCTGGAGCGCCATTGCCCAAAGCCTTGGCCGAGCGTTTCAAAACGCAGTTGGCCCTGAACATCCACACCTTTTATGGGGCATCCGAATGTGGGGGCATTGCATACGACCGGCTGGGGCTCGCCTTCCAGGATGGCTATGTGGGAACGCCTTTGGACGGTGTAACAATCAGGCCCCGAATCGGACCTTCACCCGTGCGCATTGAGGTATGCAGCGCAGCCGTGGCGGACGACTATTACCCTTCGGACGCCGATGAGGATCTCAAAGACAGCCGGTTCCTAGCCTCCGATCTCATTGAATTTCTGCCCGAGGGGATGCAGATCGTAGGGCGCGTTTCGGATGTGATCAACGTGGCGGGCCGTAAGTTGAATCCTTTGGAACTGGAGGGATCCATTGCAGGTTGTCCCGGTGTCAAGCAGGTCATCGTGTTTGGCGTCCTCTCTCCATTGCGTGGGGAAGAACCCATTGCCTGTGTGGCCGGGCTCCCGGGAGTCACCCGGAGCGAAATCCGGCAGTACTGCCAAACCCGGATCAGCCCATGGATGCGGCCCCGGGACATATGGTTAGTCCAAGAGATCCCGGTCAACGAACGTGGAAAGATTAGCCGCCGGGCTTTGGCCGCCCGGTACGCGGCCCGCAGCACGGGCTCCCCGTAGCATGGGCTTTTAGCCGACGGATCGCCCGTCCTCGTCCGGCGTTGTTCATTAGGCCTTTGAAAGAGCGACGACGAGAGCGAGAAGGGACATGAAGGGACATGAAGATTAGCGAACCAAGGCTGCCGGGACGCGTCAACTGGGGGACGGGTACTTTGACCCGGACCGGGCCGAAACGGGGGACGGGTACTTTGAACCGGACCGGCCGCACCGGGGGACGGGTACTTTGACAGGACCGGCCGAACTGGGGGGACGGGTACTTTGAACGGACCGGCCGAACTGGGGGGACGGGTACTTTGAACGGACCGG
>JAYVTN010000035.1:0-4891 GCA_043788785.1 Spartobacteria bacterium
AATCTCCCGTACGGGCGTCGCATTGATAAACCACAGATTCCACGGATGAGCACAGATTTCGGAATGAGAACCCAATCCTGGAGCCTCTGTGGTGCCTATGCTATCTGTGGTCGAGCCCGAATAGGCTAACCACACACATCACAGATGAACCCAGATAGACCGACAGAGTCCAATCCTCAGCCCTTTGTGCCCTCTGGACAATTTTTGGTTCCTCCCCCCAACGCCGACCTTACGCAGACCGTGATCGGCGCCGCCATGAAGGTGCTGAACACCCTACGACCGGGACTGGATGAAAAGCTGTACGAGCGGGCGCTGGTGATCGAGCTGAGCAAGCACGGCATCCGCTGCGAGGCGCAGAAGCAGCACGAAGTTTTCTACGACCGGCAGCTCATCGGCACACTGATTCCAGACCTGATCGTTGAGGGGCGGCTCATCGTGGACGCCAAGGTAGTGGCTGACTTCAACGACAGCCACATGGCCCAGATGTTAGGCTACCTGGCCATCACCGGACTAGAAACCGCTTTGCTGCTGAATTTCAAATACGCGCAGCTTGGGATCAAACGGGTGTCAAACTGATTGAGCACAGATTTCGGATACAGAATACCGGAGCCCTCTTTGCTACCTGTGGCTCCAACCCTGGACAGGCATTGACCACAGATTTCACAGATTTTCACAGATGCCTCAGGCTTGGGCTCGCTCTCCTATCTGTGCTCCTCTGTGAAATCTGTGGTTAAAAATCTCTGCGGCGGCACCGGCCGCACTGACAAAAGTGTGTGGAAGAGTTCTTTGGCCGGCGCGCGCGCGCTTTGCCACACAACGAAAAAGCACCGGGGAATCGCTTCCCCGGTGCTTTTCAGAATGCTAGCTGGACTTAGTAGCGGTAGTGCTCGGGCTTATAAGGGCCTTGGATGGGCACCCCGATGTAGTCGGCCTGGCGTTGGCTGAGAACCGTCAGTTTCACGCCGATCTTCTCCAGATGCAGGCGAGCGACTTCCTCGTCCAGTATCTTGGGGAGGATGTACACGCCCGGCTTGTAGGTGTCCCGGTTCCTCCACAGATCGAGTTGGGCCAACGTTTGATTGCTGAAGCTATTGCTCATGACAAAGGAAGGATGCCCTGTGGCGCAGCCCAAATTGACCAAGCGTCCTTCAGCCAGCAGGAAGATCTCGCGGCCGTCCGGGAACTGATACTTGTCGACCTGCGGCTTGATGTTGGTGTGCTTGATGCCGGGAAAGTTGACGAGCTTGTCGACTTGGATCTCGTTATCAAAGTGACCGATGTTGGCCACCACGGCTTGGTTTTTCATCCGCGAGAGATGCTCGATGGTGATCACGTCGACATTCCCTGTGGTGGTCACATAGATGTCGCCGCGGCCCAACGTGTCTTCGATCGTGGTGACCTCGTAGCCTTCCATAGCCGCTTGCAGGGCGTTGATGGGATCAATCTCGGTGACGATCACCCGGGCGCCTTGTCCACGCAGGGATTGCGCGCAACCCTTGCCCACGTCCCCGTATCCGATGACCACGGCGACTTTGCCCGAGATCATCACGTCGATTGCGCGGTTGAGCCCGTCCACCAACGAGTGCCGGCACCCGTAAAGGTTGTCGAACTTGCTCTTGGTCACCGAGTCATTGACGTTGAAGGCAGGCACCAACAGCTTGCCAGCTTCATGCAATTTGTAGAGGCGATGGACGCCGGTGGTGGTCTCCTCGGAAACCCCGCGCCAATCCTTCACGATCTCGTGGAAAATGTAGGGATTCTCGGCGTGAACCCGCTTGAGGAGGTCCTTGATGACCTTCTCTTCGTGGGATTCGCTGGGAGTATTGACCCAGTCAGCGCCATCTTCCAATTCATAGCCTTTGTGGATGAAAAGGGTCACGTCGCCACCATCATCGACCACCATCTGTGGACCTTTGCCATCGGGCCCAATGATGGCCGACCACGTGCAATCCCAGTACTCCTCAAGACTTTCACCTTTCCACGCAAACACCGGCACGCCGGAGTCAGCGATTGCTGCTGCGGCATGGTCTTGGGTTGAGAAAATATTGCAGCTCGCCCAACGCACGGTTGCCCCCAATTCCGCGAGGGTCTCGATAAGCACTGCCGTCTGGATGGTCATGTGCAGGGACCCCGTGATCCGCACCCCGGCCAAAGGCTTATCCGGTGCATACTTCTCGCGGATGCTCATCAGGCCGGGCATCTCTTGCTCGGCAATGGACATTTCTTTACGGCCCCAATCAGCGAGGCTGATGTCGGCTACTTTGTAATCCGCCGCAGCGGTCAGTGTTGTCGTGCTCATAGGTTGTTAATTTTCAATCCGGCAAGTGCAGAATAAGTCGGTTAGGTTTACAGGGCCGCGGCTAGGAGCGCCTTGGCCTTATCCGTGCGTTCCCAAGTGATTTCCGGATCATTCTTCCCGAAATGCCCGTAGTTGGTGGTTTTGGAGTAGATCGGGCGCAGCAGGTCGAGCTGCTCAATGATGTCTGCGGGCTTGAAGCTAAAGACCTCCTTAACCGCGGCCTCGATCTTTTCCTCGTCCACTGTGTTCGTGCCGAAAGTATCGATATGCACGCTCACGGGTTGCGGATGGCCAATGGCATAGGCGAATTGCACCTCGCAACGGTCGGCCAGTTTGGCAGCCACCACATTCTTGGCCACGTAACGGCCCATGTAGGCCGCGCTGCGATCCACCTTGGAAGGATCCTTACCCGAGAACGCCCCGCCCCCGTGCCGACCCATTCCGCCGTACGTATCCACGATGATTTTGCGGCCAGTAAGACCGGTATCCCCCTGGGGCCCGCCAATGACAAAGCGCCCGGTGGGATTGATGAGAAACTCGGTGTTATTGCTCAGCAACTCGGCCGGGAGCTGCTTGCGGATGACTTCGGTCATCAGGAATTCACGGATCTCAGTGGTGCTCACATCCGCCGCGTGCTGGGTGGAGATGACCACATTGGAGATGCCTACCACCTTGCTGCCCTCATAAATGACGGAGACTTGGCTCTTGGCATCGGGGCGTAGCCATTTGACCAACCCGCTCTTGCGGATCCGGGTCAGCTCGCGGCCCAGACGATGGGCAAACATGATCGGGGCCGGCATCAACTCCGGCGTTTCCGTGCATGCGTACCCAAACATCAAGCCCTGGTCGCCGGCGCCTTGCTCCGCGGTTTGTTTGCCCTCGGCGGCCTCGTCGTTGACCCCCTGGGCGATGTCGCTGGACTGCGCCGTCAGGATGTTGGTGACAAAAATACGGTCGGCATGGAAGACGTCGTCGTCGTTAATATAACCGATCTCGCGCACGGCATCCCGTACGATTTGGACGTAGTCGAGCTTGGCGTTGGTCGTAATTTCCCCCCCGACAATGACGATGTTGCTCTTGGCATAGGTCTCACACGCCACACGGCTTTTGGGATCCCGCGTCAGACAGGCATCCAAGACGGCATCCGAGATGGTGTCGCAGACTTTGTCGGGGTGGCCTTCACCGACGGATTCGGAGGAAAAGATATAACGACGAGCCATGGGAAAGAAGAGAGGGGGTTGAGGTGGAGCGGGTCAACGGATATATTGACCTATCATGATGCGGTGATACATGTACTCCCCACGGCCATGGCGTCAATCCTTATTTCCCTTCGCCTCCTCGCCGACGAAACCCGCCTCCGCCTCCTCCTTCTCCTTCAAAAAGAGGAACTCTCCGTACTCGAACTCCAGGAGATCCTCGGCATGGGCCAATCCCGGATTTCCACACATTTGGGCCAGTTGCGCCGAGCCGGACTGCTAACCGACCGACGTTCGGGCAAGAATATCTACTATACGTTCACCGAGGATCCCGTGCACAAGCAATTGGCCCCGATCCTCGCAGCCACGGCCAAGGAGGTCGTCGATGCGGGCCGCGATTCCAAGGCTCTGCGGCTACTCCTTAAACGGCGCAAGGACCGGGCCCGGGAGTATTTCAATGAATTGGCGGGCCGGTTTGGTCGCACTTATTGTCCCGGGAGAACTTGGGATGCGCTTGCGCACATGCTCCTGACGCTGGTCCCGGATCTGGTGATCGCCGATTTGGGAGCTGGAGAGGGAACATTGGCCCAACTCTTGGCCAAACGCGCCCGCAAAGTCATAGCGGTGGACAATTCCGAAAAAATGGTGGAGTTCGGCAGCGATCTGGCGCGCAAACACGGGTTCCAGAACCTGGAATACCGGCTGGGGGATATCGAGGCCCCGCCCATTGAGCCGGGCACGGCGGACCTGGTAATTATGAGCCAAGCCCTCCATCACGCTTCCAATCCGGGCAGGGCGGTGGGAGCCGCCTACCAGATCCTTAAACCTGGCGGGCGTTTAGCGATCCTGGATCTCCTCCAGCATCAATTTGAAAAGGCCCGGGAGCTCTATGCCGATACGTGGCTGGGCTTCACCGAAGCCGACCTCCACCATTTCCTGGAAGATGCAGGGTTCCAAGACATCGAGGTGTCGGTGGTGGCCCGCGATGACCAGAACCCGCAGTTCCACACCGTGCTGGCTACCGGCATCCGGAAACCCTGATTGGGCAAGTATGAAGGTTGATGGATGAAGGTGGGGCCTGTGCCAAACCGCACCGTCGACATTGGCACTACCCGTCTGGATGCTATTCAGTGTATTACCCAAATAGCTCAGCGCCGGGCCAACCCCGCCGCCATTGTAGGAGTTAGCCGCTCCCTTCGCGAACCGTCCGTCGGGATCGAGACCATTGACGGGGTCGCCGTTGGCATAGTCATAGAGACTCACGCTGGAGCCATGGCCAAGCGGATCCGGGGAGAGAAACCGGCCGCTCTGGGGATCGTAGTATCGGGCACCCAGATAATAAAACCCGGTGCAATCGATGTAATGGCTGCGCCACAGGGTCGCTTGCGCCACGGAA
>JAYVTN010000036.1:0-3151 GCA_043788785.1 Spartobacteria bacterium
CTCCAGCCCTTGGAGTTTGGAGATGGCGCTCCGAACGGCTTGGCGACCGAAAAGCAAGCGGCCGAATTCCTTGAAGAAAGGGGTGGTTTGGGGCGTTCATATAGTTAACAGAGTGTCGCCGCTTCTGCGAGCTTTTTTATCCTAAATCGCCCTTAACTTAGCGCCATTCGTGTCTGGGCCCTAGTTACATGCCCTCGCCAAGCGGGAGAATTCCTGCGACAGTCAGGCATGAAGCGCGAATTTAACGTGGTCATTGAACGGGACTCTGAAGGGTACTACGTAGGGAGGGTTCCCGAACTCCACGGCTGCCACTCCCAAGCTCGCTCGCTGGACACGCTCCTCAGTCGCATCAAGGAGGCGATTGCGCTCTGCCTGGAAGTGGACAATTCGATGGGTTCTGACTCTGAGTTTGTTGGCCTCCAGCGTGTTGCGGTAGACGTATGAGCCGCCTGAGGCGTGTGACAGGGCGGCAAGCTCTCAAAGCACTCCTCAGAATCGGGTTCGTCCTCATTCGCACCCGAGGTAGCCATCACTTTGTCCGCCATCCCGACGGTCGGGTCACGGTTGTTCCTGTCCACTCAGGGGAGACGCTTGGTCCTGGACTCTTGAACCAGATCCTGAAGGATGCCGAAATTGAACGAGAGGAGTTCGACGAACTTTTATGATCGGCACGTTCGTTGGGCTTCAGCCGCCGACTTTGCGGAATCGACGCTCGCTCTCGGTAATGGGCTGGTCGTTGATGCTGGCGTAGCGGTATTTCATGTAACCGAGTGGGTCGAACTCCCAGTTCTCGTTCCCGTGCGCGCGATGCCATTGGCCGGCTGCGTCATGAAATTCATACTCAAAGCGCACAGCGATCCGGTGGCCCGTAAACGCCCACAATGTTTTCTTCAGACGATAATCCAATTCGCGCTGCCATTTGCGGCGCAGAAATTCCACAACCTGCGCGCGGCCAACCATGAAATCCGTGCGGTTGCGCCACTCGGTATCCACGGTGTAGGCGAGCGAAACCCGTTCGGCATCGCGGGAATTCCAGGCATCCTCCGCCCCTTGAACTTTTCGGTGCGCAGTTTCTTCAGTAAACGGCGGCAGCGGCGGGCGCGGGTTCATTTCAGTGGTTGGTTTGGAGTTGGGATTCGAGTTCGGCAATGCGCTGCTTCAACGGCACCGATTAAGAATCGCTGGGATGAATCATTGAGATGCAGACAAGCCCCGTAATGCGGCTTTCAAGCGCAACCTTCCCACTTCCCGCTTCCTAGTTCTTCTTGGCCGCGCCCACCACGTAGCGCTCAAACCACGTCTGACCCCGGAACCTCAGGGCTCCATGCAATTCTCTGGGGATCTTTGCCACCAACTCTTCATACCGTAACCGGGCCGCGGCGAGCGGCTTGGGCGCCAGCCGCACAATCTCCATCTCTTGGGGCTCCATATCCGGACCCTCGTCACTAAACGCGGTCGCCGCGTACGGATCGCTCTTCTTAATCCCACAGGCCAAGGACAGGATCTGGTGGATCGCCACATCGGCATCCGGCGAGTCGCCCCCGAATCCGAAAAATTGGTCCATGTTACGCCGGGCGATCCGACCACTGGCGGTATTGGCAAACAACCATTCCGCCAGCCTGATCAGACTCTGGGTTTGGACCCGCTCATCGGTCTCGCGGCTCAGATATCCGTAGGCGCGGGCCGGACCCGCTTTTGAGGCATACGAGAGCCACGAAAGGAGCAGGGAGGGGCGCCCGGATTCTTTCGGGGCAAAGACTACCGGGTAATCAGGAAGCGCATCGCAAGCTTTGATCATATCCACGGCCATGCGACTGACCCCGCGCACCCCGTCCGAGCGCAGGGTTTCCAGCCAGGCGTCGGGATCCATTGCTCCGGAACTCGAGCGCAGCAGGCCAAGGCTGAGCAGATTGACGCAAGCGTGAACGCCATCCCGAACGACTTCCTCCGTCAGTGTTCCAAAGTATTTGCGCGCCACCTCGGCCGACATGGAGCACATCTCCTCACGCCACTTTGGGAGCGAGGGATCGTGCGCCTTCTTGGCCAGCGAAATGGCCACGCTCAATGGCGGCCGACCATCAATGATCTGGATCTCCACGGCAAAAACAGCGGCAGCTTAGATGTCTACAAAATCCTCGGAAACCGTCTCCTTGGCTTCGTGATACTTGCTCGCCTCGTCATGCATGCCGTTGATGAAACTCACGGCAAAACTCAGGTTGCCCCGCTCTCCATCCTGGAAAACCGCGCGGGCCAAATCGGCCACTTCCATGTGGCCTGCCGGATGATGTTCGAGAGTGACTTGGAGCAACTCCTGCCACGTGCCGCGATTGATCGCGTGACTTGCCGGGGAGAGGATGAACTCCTGGTAATCCTTCTTGTCAATGGCTGTAAAGAGCACCGCCTCGGCCCCGAGCGGGTGATCGAAGAGCGTTTCAATCATCTTTTTTGCCCGGACCGGATCCTCCGAGGCGAGCACCATCGGACAGAGGAAGTCTTCCACGTCCCGCTGGATTTCCGCATAATCGGCCGCTGATTCGACCGCATCGAAACGCGACCAGCGCGAGCCGATCCGGTCAAAGGCTTCCAAGAATTGTTCCGGCGAAATGAACGCGTGCGCCACGGACGGCTTAGACATGTCCGCGTCTGCCACGAGCACATTGATTTCCGCAGCCGTGAGGCTTTCAACCACGAGTTGGAGCTGCAAATCGCCAGCCGCAGTTGCCAGCATGGCTAGTTGCGTCTCGCCGGCTTCGCCTCCGCTGGCCAGTGCCGATCTTACTGCTAAGGTTTTTTCAGTTGTCATCGTCTTGGTCCTCCTCGTCAGAATCTTGCTCGTCGAGTTCCTCCTCCATCTCCTCGACAGGCTCCACCTTTTTGGTTCGGCATAGGTTAAGCCGGATCGCGTTCCAAAGGGAATCGGGGTCGTTGCTGAGAAGGAAATCCCAACCCGCCTTTGCAGCTGCCGACACGCGCAAGGCTTTGGCCGTGCGGATGGATTCGATTGCCACACTCGAATCGGCGCTCGCCGTGGCCAAGCGCCGGATCAATTTTAAGTTCGAAGCTTGGAACCGGCCGTAGAAGGCCAGTCCCGCATAGGCGGGACACGCCTGCATGGTTGGCAGGAGATCCTTGATTTGGGCAAGCAGGCTTG
>JAYVTN010000037.1:0-4182 GCA_043788785.1 Spartobacteria bacterium
GACCTTCAGGTTATGAGCCTGACGAGCTACCGGGCTGCTCCACCCCGCGATTAGGACGAAGAACATAGCAGCCGGTTCGTGGGTCGCAAGGGAAAAACAGCCGAACATGAAGAAAGAACCTCTTGGCCCGTTCAGACCACCCCTTTCGTACGAAACGGGATGATGGACCCGCAATTCCAAGTGTATGTGATCCAGAATGAGCAAGGACGCTTTTATATCGGCTTGTCTGAAAATGCAGTGTCTCGCTTACAACAACATAATGCCGGTGTTTCGAAATGGACCAAGTCACGAGGGCCATGGACTCTGGTTTGGACGAGTCTTCAGATGCATCTTTCAGAAGCCCGTGGCCTTGAGAACCTCTTGAAGAGCTACAAGGGAGGGCTGGCTTTTTACCGGTTCACAGGCCTGAAAAGGCGTGGCTCATAATCCGGCAGTGCGGGATTGAAGGGGCGATAAGCCACGGGATCCCGCGACCACCTGCCAGTTCGGCAAACTCCCGGCTTGGATCCCTCTCATGACAGAGCCCGCCCCGGTGGTCCTGGAAACACTAAGCTGGGCGAGAGGTCGAGAATGATCCCCCCGAACGGCCCTCCGCCGAGGAGCCATCGGAGATCCAAGGCCAGTAAATCCCAGAGCCAACTTGCTGATTCCTCCCTTCCTATACAATCAATCCAGCGGAGCGCCATAAACAGGCGGTTTATGACGGCCCCTGTTTTCTGCTCCTATTTGCGCGCGCAGCGGCGTATAGCCGAGCCGCGCACCGACAAGGCTCCCCATGAAACTCCGGCTCCTACTCCATCTCGCATTGTTTGCCGTGCAGACGCTGCAAGTCTCCGCTGCCGCTGACGATCGAGAAGCTGTTTTTGGCGCGACACTGGCTCCTTACTCCGGGCCGTCGATCCGAGGGGGTGATCCCTCCACGCTCAGTGGGAAGCTGATGTGCGGCCCGGGGGAGCGCTTTGCCACTGACTTTGTTCACGCGGATGGCCGAAAGGCCGAAATCTTCAGTAGCTTTAACAAGGCCACTGTCCTTCGGCATTTCCAGTGGATGCGCGATTACGGGATCGACGGCGCGTTTGTGCAGCGGTTCATCGCCAGTCTAGGGGACCCAAAGGCGCTTTGGCAAAGCAACGCCGTGCTCTCGCACTGCCGCGAAGGTGCGAACCGGTTTGGCCGCACCTATGCGGTGATGTATGACCTCAGCGGACTTGGTGCTGATCGCATGCAGGAGGTCATGGACGACTGGGTTGCGCTACGCGCGCGGATGCGGATAACTGATGACCCGGCGTATCTACATCATCGAGGCAGGCCGTCGACGAAGGCACGGCAATTTTCAAATGCACCAATGATGTTCCGGTAGGAGGCAAATCCGAATTCGTGACCTATGAAGGGTTGCCAACAGACTTCTACCTCAAACTCACCGGCGCGGGTGCGAAAATGCTGAGAGGGGAGCTGCCTCTGCAGGACGCTATCCCCCAGTGAAGTGCGCTTATTAGCTTTTACCCTGAAAACGGCGGTCGAATTTCACCACAGAGTGCACAGAGCACACAGAGGGAATCAGTTGCGAGGGATTTGGTGTCTGAAAAAAAGCCCCGCCCGGTGGGTGAACCATCGTTTGGAGTATTTCCAAACATAACATCATCACTCTGTGGTCTCTGTGCGCTCTACTGGTGATTCTGAATCGCGGTATTTAGGTTAATGGGAGGGATTTCGGAGCAAACCCCACAAATCCCGGCAATCCTGTCAAACCATCCTGTCAAAGAATGCCCGGCATTCCCGAGAGCTGGTGCAAAAGGATTTGCGCCTCCCCCGGCTTGTCATCGGATTGGAGTTGCTTGGCACGTTGCAGCAAGGTCGATGCGGGGATAAGCCACGGGATGCGCTCAGGGGCCGAGCGGACACGCTCAATTTCGGCCGCATTGAGGCTCGTGCCGCTGTTGCCGGAAGCCATCAAATTGTATTTGTCCTGGCGATGTGCGAGGCCCAGTGCATGTCCGAGCTCATGAGCGGTGACCCGGGGGATGGGCTCATCGATCCCGCCAGCCACAGTGCGCAGCGAGGCGGAGTCCTTGACGAATATGGCGCGCGGAAAACAAACCCCATTGGCGCTGAAATTCTTGATGAAATAGATGTGAAAGCATTCCCCGTTGTGGGTCGCGGGAGGGATATGCCGCAGTAACCAGCTTAGATTGTCCGGGGTTTGTTTTTGCTCCGGATTGGCCGGGGCCTCAAGGACGATGGACTCCACGAAAAAGAAAATCCCAGCTTGGGCCCAGACGCCGTTTACTTTCCCAATGATCCGCTGAATATCGGTTTCCTGAAGGGTGGTGGTCAGTTCCGGATGAGCGGGAGCTGCCAAAAGATGCACGCGGATCGGTGCGACAATGAACCCGGGAAACTTCCATGGCACCTTGGGTTCCACGGCTGAAGGCCGTTCCGGAGGCGGTTCCGCCCGAACCCTGGGATTTACGGTCAGTGCGGCCAGTGCGAGTGCCACCAGGATTCCCAGTTTCCCCTGCACCAGTCTCCCCAGAACTGAAGGTGAAATCCGGCAACTCGACATGGGTGGGACACGCATTTAGGTAGAGAATTGTTAGACTCCCCAGAAGCCAAGTGCAATCCGGTACAGAGCAGAGTGCGCACAGGACAGCGCTCGCAGAGACCTATTGGATACGGAAATCGGCCTCGAGCAGCGCCGCCAACGTGCTCATGGTATGCTCAAGTTCCCCGCGCAAGGCGGCGTTTTCCTGATTCGCTGGCTCGGCAACGATCTTCTCGTAGCGTTTTGTCAGCGGTTTTTTCAAGTTGGTGGTTCCCGATCGGTCCATCAACGACTGCAAGCGACTGACCAGAGCCAGCGCTTCCTGAACCTTTTGCCCCGCCGCCTCCTCTGTGGTCTCCGCCGATTCCAGACGCTGCAACTGACGGCACTCGAATATTCGGCAGCGTTGCGGGCGGTCCGCATAGATTGAACATGCTCCCTGGCAATAGGCCGCGCAGGGTTGCTGGATGTAGGTTTTGCCCTTCTTGCGCTTGATCTTGAGACCATGGGCAGAAAGCACCCGCAGCGAATCAGCCGGTTGTAACTGGACCAGATGAAACATCACTCCATTGCAGCACATCCCGCAGGAGGCGCAGAGTCGGGAGGCTGCAGCGGATGAAGGTTGGCTCAAGGTATGCACTGTGCTCTGGTCCGGGCTGCACCGCGAGCAGGAAGGAGCAATTCGGACTGGCCACTGTGCAGCCCGCGTGTATCCATCCACCGGAGCCTTTTCAACCGAGATGGCCGCCCCGAGAGTCGCAAAAGAGCAATTGCCCCGATTACCCCATGAAATCAATCATCCGATCCTTGGTCCTTGTTTGCCTTGTGCATACGGCGTTGGCAGATGCGCAGGTCAACCGGTTCGAGAAAGACATCGCTGCTTTCGAAGCAGCGGACCAAAAGGATCCGCCGCCGACGGATGCGATCCTTTTCGTTGGCGACTCGACGTTCACGCGCTGGAAATCGATCCATCACGATCTCCCGGGATACACGTTGATCAACCGTGGTTTCGGCGGGTCCCGGATGCCTGACCTGCTCCAGTTCACAAGCCGTATAGTGATCCGCTATAAGCCACGCTTGATCGTCGTCCAGGAAGGCGGCAACGATCTCCACTCCGGCAGAACCCCTGAACAACTTCTCGGTGATGTAAAAGAATTTGTGGACACCGTGCAGCGTGAACTGCCCGGGGTTCCCATTGCCATAGGCAGTCTCGCGCCGAGTCCCGCTCGGTGGAATGAGATTGAAACCCGGAAACGCTCGGACCAATTGCTCAAGGCCTACGTTGCCACGCAGAAGAACGTGAAGTTTATCGATTACTTCGAGGCATTCCTAGGACCCGATGGCAAACCACGGGAGGATCTGTTTGTGGAAGATCGCATGCATCCTAGCGCGCTCGGGTACGAGTTGCGTGCCAAGATCATTCGCCCATTCCTTGGGGTCGAGCGGTAGGTCCATTCTCCAATTTTGGAGCCGTTTATAGGACACGGGCGCACTGAAGCATCAGTCTTTGATAGACAAAGTTCTCGGCAGCGAGTGTCGTCCCCCCATCCCAACGATACGCCACCAGAGGGCGACGCCGTGCCGCAGAGTAGTCCACACAAGCAATATTGGCGGCCAATGGTCCCACTGCGGGGGTTCCG
>JAYVTN010000038.1:0-5780 GCA_043788785.1 Spartobacteria bacterium
CCCTGCGGGTGAGGCGACCCCAGTCCTCCGAGTAAATGCATCCGGCAGCCGGGAATCAGGCGTTTGCCCTCAAGCTTCAAGCTCCAACACCCGAATTTAGGGTGATTGCTTCCTCCCGTAGGCCCCCTTAGTCTGGTGGTCCATGAAAGCCCCCATTTTTTGCACCCTGCTTGCCCTTGCCCTCAAAGCGTTTGCTGCCGATCCCGCGTGGATACCCCTCTTCGACGGCAAGTCCCTACAAGGCTGGACCGCCTCGGAAAACCCCGCCACGTTCTCCGTGCAGGAGGGCGAACTCGTTGTCAAAGGGCCGCGCTCCCACCTCTTTTACTCGGGCCCGGTCAACGACCACGATTTTAAGAACTTCGAGCTCCGGGCTGAAATCCTCACCAAGCCATCAGCCAACTCGGGGGTCTACTTCCACACGCAATTCCAGGAGAAAGGTTGGCCCGAAAAAGGATACGAGATTCAGGTCAACAACACCCACGCTGATCCCAAAAAGACGGCCGGCGTCTACGGGATCAAAGATAATATGACGGCTCCGGTGAGGGATGACGAATGGTTCACGATGAGCATTCGCGTCGAAGGCAAGCATGTGGTGACCAAGGTCAATGACAAGGTCATCAGCGATTACGTGGAAGAGGAAAATGTGGTGCGGCCCGCGAATTATGCAGGTCGGCTAATTTCGCATGGGACGTTCGCCATCCAGGGGCACGATCCCAAAAGCGAGGTTCATTACAAGAACATCGCCGTCCAAATTCTGCCATAAGGCTCAATGGGGCATCCTGCCCGTGGCGATAACTCTCCCGGAACCGACGTCATTTCCAGTCCTACAATACAAACGTCATCACGCACGCGTTTTCTGGCGTCCTTCGTCATTCGACTTCAAGCCGCGACCGCGCGAGGACGAGAACGAGAACAGGCCCGAACCATGGGCGGGAAGCGGGGCCCAACAGGCCTTCGGGAGTCAACTCGCAGCCAATTTCCACCGCTGCGACAGGTGCAAACGTTCCGACTTAAGAGCTTAGATGGCTCATGTCGCCCGCCTCAGATCTTCCGCCGCCCAGGGCAACGCAGGATTGGCCTCACGGGGGCCGCAGGACAACCGCCAGTCTGGGGGCGGCTATATGTATTGCGCAAAAGCCAGGCGGCGATTGCGAAGGCGGCAACGCCCTGCGACTCGTGGAGCGCAGCGTCACCCCCGGATTGCGATCTACGCCCCTTCATCCTTGCGCAAAGTAAAGGAAGCGGCGTTGCGGGCCAAGGCTTGTTCCAAGCTCTTGAAGCGCTCCAGCATCGGCTCGTACAGGCGGCGCTGGGTCCGGCAAAAAACCTCCAGCGGCTCAAAAGTGGCTTCCAGTTCTCGGTAGAACCGGTCGATGGAATGTCCCAGGTGATCCTCAATCCCGGTTAGAACCGAATTCCGTTTCTCGACCATCTGTTTGCGGAACTCGGCCAGGATTTGTTGGCGTTTGAATACCGCCACGACCGTCCCCAAAACCGCGGCGACTCCGGCAATCGTGCCTGTCACATCCAGGATGGCCGTGTGGGCCAAGGCCGCGACTAATGTTGCCAAGCCACCGGCCGCGGCCACTCCTGCCGGGATCCGCAGCCAATTGGCTGTCTCAGTGAAAAGCTTGCCCATCTCCTCCTCAATTTGCCGGGCCGTTCCACGCTCCAAGAGGGTCAACTCCAGACGCCGCAAAAGATCGTTCCGACGCTGGGCGAAATCGGGCAGCACCAAAGCCGAGCGGGTTTCCCCTGCAAACTGGGATTGTAACTCTTCATGCAACTGCTGCCAGACGCCGCGCAGATCGGTTTCAAGCAGCTCCAAGGAGTTCTCGATCTGGCGCTGGATGCTTTCGCGCAGGGTATCTTCGAGCTCCTGCTGGAATGAATGGCTCCACTGTCCCTTGTTGAAGATCAGCTTCATGGTCTGCCACATGCTCAGGCGCCCGGCCAAGAGTTCCTCCCCCCGGCGTTGAGCTCGCTCATAGCTCTGGGTCAGCGAATAGAGAACCGCCCCGATTTGCCGCCGCGATTGGTCCCGCCGGGTTTCTAAACTGGCGCGTACCAGGTTCAACCTCTGGCTGTCCTGTTCGACCACCTCCATGCCCACACGCACTTTGCGGGCTAGATCTTCCAACAAAACGCCCGTGGTGGAGCACACGCTGCGCAACTTGCCCATACGGGCTTCCCCATGGGCCACTTCTTGGTTGATGTACCGCTCCAGTTTAGCAAATCCACTTCCCTCCAGGGCATCGGCTTGCACCCCGCCTTCATGGGTTTTCGCTTCCAACGCCTGCCGGGCTGAAACCGCAAAGATCGGGCAAGCCTGCCCCAGCCGCTCTAGCGTGGTCTGTTCCAAGTGTCGGGTGATGGACTCGATCTCTTCCGGCGTGCGCAGATCGGCTTGTTGGATGACAAACACCACCTGCTTGAGCCACTTCCCACTGATCAACTGAAGAAACTCCCATGCGCTGCCAGCCCACGGGTTGGTCGCAGAGAACACAAAGAGCACCAGGTCCGCCAATGGCAGGAACTGTTCAGTAATGGTCTGGTGCTCGGCAATGATGGTGTTGGTGCCAGGCGTATCGACCACGTTGAAATCCCGTAGGAATTCCGCTGCGCGATAGCGTTCGGTCAGCCGGGGATTAATCCCGACATCGCGATCCTCTTCCCCGTATTTGAAGACATAGATCCGGTCGGTGGCAGGCAACACATCCACCTTACAAAAAATTTGCCCAAAGAGGGCGTTGAGCAGGGATGATTTCCCCGCCTTGACCTCCCCGACGACCACAAAAAGGAAAGGCTGGTAGAGGCTTTGCTGGAGCTGCTGCAGGGTCAAAAGGCTCGCTTCTGGCGCTTTGAGTTCGTACGCCAGCGTGCTCAGTTCGCCCAAGGTCGCCCCGAGTTCTGCCCGGCTTTGAAGGTAATCATCGCCGATCATTGTCCCACAATGGCCTCGGGTTCCCTGCGACAAAACACTTATTTCCCGGTCGCAGGGACCGGAACGACCTCGACCGATTTGGAAACGCCCGGGGGAGCCGGCACCACGGTCTCCGGAGCGGGTCCGGGATTCGGCCTGGCGGGCTCGCCAGGAGCAGGCGTCGCAGGAATCGCAGGAACCGGGGTGGCAGCCGGCGAACCCCCTTTGGGCGTCCCCGCTGGCTTCACGGGTTTGGCCTTGGGCACGGCCGGACGGTCCATCGCCAACAGCTCGGATACGGTGACAAATTTGAACCCCTTGGCCGCCAGGGCATCCAAGGTCGCAGGCATGGCGTCCACCGTGCTCTTGTGGATGTCGTGGGAGAGAACAATCGACCCCCCCACGGTTTGTTTGAGGATCTCGTTCTCCACATGAGCTGCGTTACGCACCTTCCAATCCAACGGGTCCACATCCCAAAGAATAATCTTGTAGCCCCATTTCTTATTAGCCCAAGCCCGCTGCGTCGCTGAAAATGCCCCATAAGGAGGGCGCATGACCTTCATGGAAACGCCCGTGGCAGCGGCGACCACATCGTGGGTGTGCTGAAGCTGCTCGGTAACGGCCCCTTCTCCCATTTTCGTGAGCTGCGGATGCGACCAGGAATGATTGCCTAACTCGTGCCCTTCGGCCGCTGTCCTTTTGACAATATCCGGGTACTCAGCAGCGCATTGGCCCACGAGGAAGAACGTCGCCTTGATATTGCGCTTTTTGAGCATGTCCAGGAGGCGCGGGGTGTTTTCCGCGCTCGGACCGTCATCGAAAGTCATAGCGATGTAGAGTCCATCCACGTGGCATTCCGAATAGGTCACCTTGGAGCTACCGAGGGCCGGGGTTGCGACGGGTACCCCAGCAGGGTCCGCTTGGGGAGACCCCGTTATGGGAGTGGTCGGCGCGGCTTTGCCCGTACCCGGAGTGGATTGCCCCACACAGGCCAGGATCGGCAACAAGAGGAATGCGAACAGAGAAAGTCGGAGCATAGAAGGTAAAGTCATTCGTGGCCTCAGGCCGTTAATCAAATGACATGATTCACCCAAAAAGCCACCTCCGACAAGGAATTGCCCCGTTTTGCCCCCGTGAGCCTCCAAGGAACGCTTCGCTGGCATGCGCTCCAGCCCATGGAACCCCCGGCCTGCCGGGACGCTGCTTTCCTGTCATCCAGGGGCCGGAAGCCCCTGGCACGGACGGGTCTTATCGGAACCGGGCCATAATCGGCCCCAATTCCCGCACTCTTTGCTCCGGCCAATGCTCCCGAGCGGTCATCAACGCGTTTTGGAGGGCAAAATGCTCCGGCCAATCCGGCAGGGTAGGAATTTGCGGGATGATCGCTTCTAAAAGCCGTTTGGCTGTCTCCGCATTGGCCACCACATGGCCTAGCACCGCCTCCGCTGTGACGGGTTCCTCTTCGATCTTCCAGCAGTCGTAATCGGTGATCATGGCGATAGTGGCCAAGGCAATCTCGGCTTCGCGGGCAAGCTTGGCTTCACCCAGATTGGTCATGCCGATCACGTCGAAGCCCATATGCCGGTTCGCTTCGCTTTCGGCCCGGGTCGAAAAGGCCGGTCCATCCATGTTCACGTAGGTTCCCCCGTTATGGACTGCCAATCCCAGTTTCTGGGCGCACTGATAGGCAATTTCCCGTAAGCCCGTGCTGACCGGTTCGGCAAACGCCACATGGGCCACAATTCCAGCCCCAAAAAACGTGTGGTCCAGCCGACGGCTTGTTCGATCAAAGAACTGGGAGGGCAACACGATCTGGCGCGGTTGGTACTGTTCTTGAAGACTGCCCACGGCCGTCACGCAGAGAATCCAGCGCACCCCCAGCTCCCGTAAGGCATAGATGTTCGCCCGATGATTGATTTCATGAGGCATGATTCGGTGCCCCCTCCCGTGCCGGGGCAAGAAATAGACCTGCCGCCCCCCCTTCCCGCCCAAGACTCCGCCGATGATGGTATCCGAAGGTGGGCCGAAAGGAGTTTCCACCTGATGCTCGCGCACGTCACTGAGCCCCCCGAGCTGGTATAATCCGCTCCCACCTATGACGCCAATTGCTGGTTCTGACATAGCCATGAGCTATCGCGGCGTCCCAACCCCGGCAAGACGAACCGTGGGCTGTCACTGGCATGGGCAGGAAGCCCATGCCACATCCCGGGAAAGGGTGCGTGGCCCGAACTCCTCGGCTGCGCGGACTGCAGCCATCAGACGGTATGCGGAGCGACGATGGATGCTGAGCCGCGGCTCATCCGTCATTGGTCATTAGTCGGCGCCAGATCGCCGCGGAGGGCCGCCACGAATTGCTTCTGGGCAGGGGACCGGGGCCGGCTGCGCTTGGTGATGACACCCAAAGGCCGGTGAAGCTTTTTGCCATCCAAACTGACGGCCACCAGAGCCCCGCTCTCAACCTCTTGGCGTACCGTGTTGGAGGGGACAATCGAGACGCCACTCTCAATCTCCACGGCCCGTTTGACCGTCTCGATGTTGTCGAACTCCATCGCGTGGGCAATGGCCACATTGTGTTCCCGGAAATGTCGGTCGATAACTTTACGCGTGGGTAAATCCGGCTCGAAGGAGATGAACTTCTCCCCGTCAAGCTGCTCGAGGGACACCGTGGCAAATCCGGCCAGGCGGTGGTTAGGATGGCAGATGACGACCATCTCGTCCTCGTCGAAAATCTCGATCTGGAGCCCCGCCCGTTTAGAGGGATAAGCCACCAATCCCAGGTCCACCTCTCCACTGAGGACTTGAGCATACACCTGGGAAGAACGCCGGTACTCCACATGCACCTCCACCTCCGGGT
>JAYVTN010000039.1:0-2342 GCA_043788785.1 Spartobacteria bacterium
GGATATGCAAACGCCGTTATAGAGGTCGAGGATTCAACGGGTAACTTTTCCACCGTTGCCGGGACGGCTGGGATCAACGTCTACTATTCCGGTGGGTACAAGCTCGAAAACAAAACCGGAGTCACTACGGATTTTATCCTTTTGTTTGATGGGAATGCGGCATAATGGCCAATACAAGTAAGACATTTCTTTTTGATGTGAATGGATCGGGAGGGCCGACGTTCGCCTCTCCAAGCATATCCACGGCCATCGGAAGCCGGGTCGCCGTTTACGATGCCAACAAAATTTTAGGATCTGCGGATTATTCTCCTGGGGCTGTATGCGTAGCTCTTTGGACCAAAACCGCGTCGACCGCGATTGCGAATACAACCGTAGAAACGACGCTCCTTGATACCGGCGTGGGATCAAAAACATTGACCGCAAATTTCCTGACGGTGGGGAAATCCGTTCGGTTTGAAATTTCGGGGTTCTATTCCACCCTCGTTTCCCCAACCCTGCAATTCAAATTTAAACTGGGTTCGGTTGTTGTCCTGGACTCCGGGGCCATCACGGCGGCGGCGGGAGCGGCGAATCAAGCGTTTTCCGTTTGGGGGATGTTGACGTGCCGATCCACGGGAGCACCGGGAACGGTATTCGCTCAGGGGTCGCTATTGCTTGGGGGGCTCACCACTCCAATCTTTGGCATCGTCAACACGGGCACAGCAACGGTGGACACCACGGGCACGCTGGCAATGGACACGACGATCACCTGGGGCACCGCGAATGCCTTGGACACCCTGACGGCAACGGACGGGATCATTGAAGGTCTGGGATAACGTCATCCTGCCGAAATTCGCTTAAAATTGCCGCCTTCATCATCCTGAACCCTACTCTCCGGGCAACCAGAGAAAGGGCTCACCTTGGACTACCCCACCATGGGACTATGCCTCGGCGGCATTGCGGCCGTCGCTCCATTCGCATACCGCCTAATGCCAGAACGAACCAAGAAATCCGTCCTCACCGAGGCTGACATGGAAGCCCTGGACGCCAGGGTGAAGCTCTACCAGCGCATGCAGACGGTCGAAGACAACCAGAAGCACCACAGCGAAGGCCTTCGAACACTTCAATCCGATTTCAATACCACCAGCAGCCTCCTCTTCCAAAAAATCGACGGCATCAAAGACATCCTCATCAAGGATAGAAGTGAATGAACTGGAAAGAGCTCGTTTTCAAAACCGTCAAGGGGGCCATTACCGGCGCCTCCGCAAGCCTGACCACCCTTTCCCTGCTCAACGTCCCGCGGGCCATCTTTGGCGTGGCGCTCTCCGGAGCCATGCACGGCATCTCCAACGCCATGGAGCAGATGAAAGATAAGGCGCCCTGATGACCTGGTGGAATCCCAAAACCTGGTTCCGTATGCCGATCGGCACCTTCGTTCGGGTGAATCTGGACTACGGGTTCTCCGCACTCGAGCCCGGCCACCCGGATACGCGCCACTCGGCGAACTCCTCGCGGGTAATGTAGTCTCCGGCGGGGGCCGTGGTCGCATCGGCGCCGACATCCCTTGAAGGCCACCCACCTTTGAATTTTAGAGCCTTGATGGCCTCCCGGTAGGTCTCAGGGATTGGCTCCCTGCCCTTGAGCCATTTGGATACCCGGCTCTGCTGAACGCCCAATTCAGCAGCAAGTCCCTCTTGGGACCCGTACTTCTCCTTGATCCACTTGCCCAGATCCAAATTCACGAAAAACTTTCTGAATTATTCAGTTGACTATTCATGCTATTCAGAATATTATTCTGTCTGTAGTCGAAACCTTTTCAGGAAACATAGCAATGCAACTGGCCACCGTACCTCTAGAAGCTCTAACCCAACGGGTGAACAAGCGCCTGGGGACTGCTTACAAAGCGCCAACCATTTCGACTGCTCGGAATGGGGGTGGCGGGCACCCCGGACTCATCCTGGCAATCAACCAGGAAACCGCCGCCATGCTCCAAGAGGCCGCAGACCAAGCCAAGGCCAAGGCCGCTTAACAGCCTATCAAACCATGACGCAACGCACAAGGCAGAACCAATCGGATTACGCCACCCAATTTTGAAGAGATAGAGAAGGAGTTGAGGAAATGGAAACTGCAACTGACATCTGGGCTGATTTGGACAAGGTTACCCTGCGCTCCGGTTGCGGGACCGGCAAGGAGGGGGATTGCTGTGTGATCCAGGAGATCCGCCGCCGTACCGGCCTGAATCCCGGCGTGGACCATCGCCCGCCGACCATGTGCCCGGTTGTCCATAAGCTGATGATCCAGGCGAACGACAGCTTCAAAACGCCCCCCAGCCGCTTGATGCTCTTGGCCCCCAAGGCAATCAA
>JAYVTN010000040.1:0-3229 GCA_043788785.1 Spartobacteria bacterium
GTTGAGCACGGCTAATTTTACCGCAGAGGTGGCAGAGGAGCAGAGGTGGCAGAGAAGGGAGTGATCAGTCTTAAACCTTCCTTAATCTAGCGCCATTCACCTGAGACCCCATTTACCGGTTAGCCGACAGGGGCGGGATCTGGAAGGCGTTGCCATAGGCTGGAATAGAACAGGCCGCGGGCCTTCCAGAGACGCCCTTTTATCCTAAATCCTGCAGTGAGGGGCGCGGGCCGATCGGCCGGTTCTGGGCGGCAACGACCACCCGCATCTATTTAACCGCGTTGATCGCTTTAAACGCCGCTTCCGCCATTTTCTTGGCGCCTTCGGCATTGGGATGCACCCGATCGGGCAGCAATTCAGGGGTGGCTTCCAGTGCCGCATGCATATCGATAATCCCCGACTTGGTCTCCGCCGCCAGTTTGTTGATCATCGGAATCTCTTCCTGCACCCCAGCCTCGTTGATCCCGAAGTTGCCGGTGCCAGGCACCGGACACGGCCGACAGATGAAGACCTTCGGCTTGCTCGCTAACGCCTGGAAGTTCTGGATCATCTCCAAATAGTCCTTGGCGTATTCCTCCTTCAGCTTCCAATTTTGCGGCTTGGTATCATTGGTGCCGAGCATGATGACCACCACTCCAGGGTTGCTTGCCAGCGCATCGGTGAATTGTTTGGTATTCCAATAGGGATGATCCCCGTGCTTGAGCATCGTCGTCCCGCTAACCCCGAACGCGCTCACCACCGCCTTATCGCCAAACAACCCGCCAAGCTGCATGGGATAAGGGTTGCCCGTGGATCCGGCGCCTAAAGTAATGCTGTCGCCCACGCAGGTGACCCGCAGCGGATCAGCCGCGTGCAAGGATTGCAGTGGGATGATCGACAGGCTGACCAACAAGGACGCGTACAAGCGGGATCTCATACCGTTGTCTTGGCCTTCTCCGGGTAATAAATCAAGGCTCCAACTGCGCCCCGCCCCCCCGTGAGATCTAACCGGCGGCACTTTGTGTCGCGACCACCCCATCCTCGTCGCCTCGCGCTGATCACCCGGTCCTGCGTAAAGCGTTCGGGGCGGGGATTTTCGATCCGGCCCGCTCTGAGAACCAATACGCCGCACGACGCGCCTAGCGAACCCTCTCCTGCAAAAAAAAGAAGGCGTCCCGGAGCGACAATTAAGAGTCGTCTTCCAGAACGCCTTTTTTGCCCCGCAATTGCCGTCGCGACGGAGTTCCACGTTCCCCCACTAGGTTAACGGGCGGATGACCTGGGACGGGGATCAGTCTTCCAATAAAGGCATGACATCAACACGCCCACCCCGGCCTCCTAAGTTTGTGTTAAATACCGGATCGGGATTTCCGCCGATTGGTCGAACAACACAGGGCAAATCGTATAAAAGAACTACTCGCGGAACACGACTTGGAGTTCGGACTTCAGACGCTCTTTCAAGCGCGCGTGAACCGCGTTTACTTCATCGGCAATTAGTGTCCTATCCGTGGCCCGGTATGTCAATGAGTAAGCCAGCGATTTGCTCCCCACAGGCAGCTTCTCCCCGCTGGCATCACTAAACACATCGAAGAGTTCCACCTGAGCCAAAAGCCCTTCTTTGGCCGCTTCCAGCACGGCTTGGATCCGGGCATGCTCGAGCGCCACAGGCACGACCACAGCAAAATCCCGGGTCACCGCAGGGAAACGCGGGATTTCCGAAAAGCGTCGGGACGCCGAATCCGGGTTAGCAACCGCAGCCAGGTCCAGCTCGGCAAAGACCACGGGGCCACTGGCATCCAAGGCCCGGGCATCAGCCGGCCACAACTGACCGATGAACCCGACCCGTTTGCCATGGACCAGCACGGTCAGCGCCAACGCCAATGCCGGGTTGGCCGTTGTCTCAAACCCAATTGTCCCTTTCCCGAACACAGATTCCACAATGCCTTTGAGGTGGAAAAGATCATAGGAGGCTCCAGCCCCGGTCCGCCAGTCGCGCTCGGACACCGGCCCGCTCAAAACGATAGCGATGTGAGAGAACTCCTCGGGTGCCAGCAGGGAAAAGACCCGGCCGATTTCAAATAAGCGCACCGATTTGGCCCCCGCCCGCACATTGTCGCCGACCGCCTTGAGCAGGCCGTGCAACAGGTTAGGCCGGAGTACCACTTGATCGTCAATCATCGGATTCTTGACCCGCTGGAGGCTCTCGGGCGCTGTCTGGGTGTAGGCAAGCCCCAAGGGATTCTGCGGCACCAGTGTCAGGCTGCGCGCTTCATGCAATCCCTGGGCCACGCATGCGCGCCGGAGTTCCATCGCGCGGTCGTATGCCAGATCGGTCGGGCTCGCAGGTGCAAAGCGCGCCTGGGTTCTGGCCGGGATAATCTCCATGCCGATCACGCGGGCAATCTCTTCAATGAGATCCACTTCCCGGGTGAGATCACTGCGGAAACTGGGCACTTGCCAGCCGTCGTGAACGCGGGTCAGTCCAAATCCCTTGAGGATCTGCTCGAGCGATGCTTCGGATACTTCCAACCCGAGCAAGGCATTGAGCCGTTCGGTACGCAGAACCAAGAGCGGCTTGCTTGGCGGGGCGGACTCATCGCCTGTCCCACCTTCCACCATGGCTTCGGCCTGGCCCCCGGCCAACTCGAGGATCAACTCGGTTGCACGCTGGCTACCCACTCGTACGCCGGCACGATCCACTCCCCTTTCAAACCGGTAGCTGGAATCGCTCGAAAGCCCAAGCTGACGCGAGGTTCGGCGGATGAACTTGGGCTCAAAGTACGCGCTCTCCAAAACGATATTGACCGTGGACTCTGTCACGCCGGTTTCCGCGCCACCCATGACTCCAGCGATCGCCAAGGCCTTTTCGGCGTCAGCAATCACCAGGTGAGCGCCCGCCAAGGAGTAAGCCTTGCCGTCCAAAGCCCGCAAGGACTCGCCTTCGCGGGCCGCTCGCACCTGAATGGGCCCGGCCAATCGGTCCGCATCGAAGGCGTGCAG
This sequence comes from Spartobacteria bacterium, assembly GCA_043788785.1. GTDB lineage: Bacteria > Verrucomicrobiota > Verrucomicrobiia > Chthoniobacterales > Chthoniobacteraceae > CAIURC01. Next base: position 2,980 of record JAYVTN010000040.1, read on the forward strand.
CGGCTGGCCGAGTTCGAGCATCACCAAGTTGGTGATATCGACAATGTTGTTGATGGCACGCAGCCCAACGGACTCAAGCTTGCCCTGGAGCCATTCTGGACTGGGCCCGACCTTCACGCCCCGGATAACCCGGGCGGTATAGAGCGAACAAAGATCGGGATTCTCAATCGCAACGGTAGATGGCGCGACCGGCGCCCCTGGGCCCTTCGGCTCCACCAACGCAACGGGCTTGGCCGTAAGCGCCCCGATT
>JAYVTN010000041.1:0-3929 GCA_043788785.1 Spartobacteria bacterium
CGATGTTGCCACCTAAAAATCTCAATCCGATGACCCGACTTTGGATGAGACACCCTCCACTACCTCGGGTTACTGCGGGCTGACCGCCAGGACGTGATCGCTACAGCGGAGGTAACGGCCCAAATCGCCAACCAATCCATTGCCCGGGGCAATATCGAGGCGATCAGGGCAGTGCTGCTCTCCTTGGGAACCCGCAGTCATATCGAGAGCGCTTACGTGCGTTTAGCCGACGGCACAATCGTCGGCAAAAATCCGGGGGCCAGCCCGGAGTGGATCCGGGCGGATTTCCACGACGGATTCAACTCCTTAGGGGACCATTACGTTTTTGTGCACCCGGTGTTTTTGCTCAGCCAGAGAGTGGGAACCCTCTATGTGTCCACCAACTTCAGGGAACAGATGGCCCGGTTGCCCGGGCTTTACCTGGGCATCTTGGTCACCGTTTTAGGCGTCTCCTTCCTCATTGCGGTTCTGGTGGGCTCCCGGCTAGAGCGGCTCATCTCCATGCCCATCCACGCCTTGGCCGAAACCGCACGCCGCATCGCGGTCCGCAACGATTACTCCCTGCGGGCAGAAACCTTCGGGGATGATGAAATCGGGACGCTCACCAAATCCTTCAACCAGATGCTCGAAAGGATTCAAAACCGGGATGCGGCGCTGCGGTACGAGATTTCCCAGCGGATCCGGGCGGAAACGGAGCTGCAGACAGCGCAGCAGCAGTTGGTGGATGCTTCGCGCCAGGAAGGCATGGCGGATGTGGCTGCATGCGTGCTCCACAATGTGGGCAACGTCCTCAACAGCGTGAATGTCTCTGCCACCCTCATTGCTGAGACCCTGCACCATTCCCGGGCGGACAATCTTTTTAAGGCGACGCAAATTCTGGATCAGCAAAAGAGCGGTTTAGCCGCTTTCCTGTCCATCGATCCCAAAGGCCAGTTGCTACCCGGTTACCTCTTGGAAGCCACCGAGCACATTGTTCAGGAACGGGCCAGCGTGCTCACCGAGATCGATCTGCTGCACAAGAACATCGATCACATCAAAGAGATCGTGGCTATGCAGCAGCGCTATGCGCGTTCGGCCGGGCATATCGAGGAGTTGCCCATCGACGCCTTGGTCGAAGACGCCATCCGCCTTAATGCGAGTGCCTTCCAAAGCCACAATGTGCTTCTAGTCCGCGATTTCGGACCCGTGCCCATGGTTCAAGTGGACAAGCACAAAGTCCTTCAAGTCCTCGTAAACCTCCTGCGCAACGCCGGGTACGCCCTAGACGACGCCGCGCTTCAAAAAAAGCGTCTGGCTATCAGCATCCGGCAAAAGTCTAATAGCTTTGTAGAAATCGTCGTCGACGACAACGGGATTGGGATTTCCGAAAACAACTTAAAAGTGCTTTTTTCATATGGCTTCACTACGCGCAAGGAGGGTCATGGCTTCGGTCTGCACAGTGGCGCATTGGCTGCCCAACAAATGGGGGGCCGTCTCAGCGCCGAAAGCGGCGGCCATATGCGAGGTGCCACGTTTACGCTGACCCTGCCCATAACCGCAAAGAATTCCCGATGACCCTTCCTACCCACCTGCGTATTTTGATCGTGGATGACAATGCGGCCATCCACCACGACTTCAGAAAGATCCTGTGTGGCTCCGTATTGAATCCTTCTTTGGAGGCCGCTGAATCCATTCTTTTCGAGCAACCGGCTACGAATATCCCGTTGAGGAGCGAGTTCCAGATCGACTCGGCCTTCCAAGGCAAAGAGGCCGTTGAAATGGTCGAGCGAGCCGAAGAGGAAGGCCGCCCCTACGCCATGGCGTTCCTGGATATCCGCATGCCCCCTGGCAATGACGGCATCCAAACCCTTGAACTGCTGTGGCAGGTGTCCCCGCGCCTCCAGGTTGTCCTCTGCTCGGCTTACTCGGATTATTCTTGGGAAAAGATGATCCAACGCTTGGGGATTAATGACAATCTGGTGATCCTCAAGAAACCTTTCGACAACATCGAGGCCCTCCAACTGGCTCATGCCCTGACCAAGAAGTGGCAGATGACCAACAACGCGATGCTGCGGCTTGAGACACTGGATAAGATTGTCAACGAGCGCACCCACGCCCTCCAGTCGGCCAACGCCGAACTCAACCGCTCCGAGGAACGCTTTTCCAAAGCCTTCCAAGCCAACCCGATCGCCATGGCTATCCAAAGCATCGCCCAAGACCGCTTTGTGGACATGAACGCCGCTTTTGAGAGCATGACCGGCTTCAACCGGCATGAGCTCCAAGGGCGCACTCCAGAGGAAGTCGGGTTGTACTTCAAATACGAGAAGACTCCTTCCTTTGAGCTTTCCAAGACTCCCACCCGCAGCCAGGAAGCTTCGGTTTTTACCAAATTGAGGGAAACCCGACATGCATTGCTCTCCACCGAGTTGATCACCTTAGGGGGCGAGCCCCATGTGCTGCTCCTCGCCCAGGACATCACCGACCGACTCCGTCTGGAAACCCAATTGAGGCAGTCGCAAAAGCTCGAAGCCGTTGGTCAATTGGCAGCAGGCATCGCCCATGACTTCAACAACCTGCTGACCATTATCCAAGGCCACGCAAGCCTCCAACTGGCCTCAAACAACTTGGGCGCGGACTTGATGGAATCTTTCTCCCAAATCGGGGAAGCCTCTGAACGGGCAGCCAATCTCACCCGGCAGCTCCTAACGTTTAGTCGGCGCCAAGTCCTGCAACCACGCGTGTTAAAACTCAACGGGCTGGTTGCCGATCTGGGAACCCTGCTTGGGCGCCTTATCGGGGAGAACATCGAACTGGAGTATCAGCTCCAAGCGGGGCTGCCGGCCATCTACGCGGACCGGACCAATGTTGAGCAAATCCTCATGAACTTGACCATTAACGCCCGGGATGCCATTCCGGTCCGGGGCTCCATTGTGATCTCGACCACCGAAGTGGTCCTCAGCCCAAAAGACTGTCTTCTGGCTCCGGAAAGCCGGCCTGGACGGTTTGTGCGCATGTCGGTAGCCGATACCGGCATGGGCATGGATGAGAATACCGTGAGCCGCATGTTCGAGCCGTTTTTCACCACCAAAGACATTGATAAGGGGACAGGGATGGGATTGGCCACCGTGTATGGGATCGTCCAGCAACACGAGGGCTGGATTGAAGTGATTACGGCTCCCAACCATGGGTCCACCTTCTCGGTCTATCTCCCAGCCACGGACAAGGAGACCGCCAGTATCGAGCCTGAACTGGCCCTCAGCGCCCCTGCCCCGGCCAGCTACTACACGGTGATGGTGGTCGAAGACGAAGAAGCCGTTCGCGGCCTGGTGCGCGATATTGTCACCAATGACGGCTTCAAAGTGATCGACGCCTCCAATGCCGATCAGGCCCTCGCACTCTGGCGGGCCACCAAGCCAAAGGTTGATCTGCTGCTCACTGATCTGGTCATGCCCGGCAGCACTACCGGGCTGGAGCTAGCCCGCGAACTCTTACTGGACTCGCCGAATCTAAAAGTCGTTTACACGAGCGGTTACAGTTCGGATCTCTTCAATACGGAGGTGCCCTTGCGCGAAGGTGTCAATTACCTCCCCAAGCCCTATCTCTCCTCCAAACTGGTGGCCATTTTGCGTCGCGCCTTCGACCCTTCGGCCAACCTTTAGTGGTCGTTCAAGTGACGGCGCAGGCGATCCAAGTCGCTCTGGAGCCGTTTTCTCACTTCGACCCTCAACTCCGGGAGTGTAGGCGATTTGCCCACTTGCCGAGTTCCCCCACCCACTTGCGAGTTTCGCCACCTTTCCCCCGTGACTCGTTAACCTGCCTCGTCAGCTCCGCGCCCCCCCGGAGGGGGTATGGAAGTCAGATACCTCCGGCAAAGCCGGAGGCTTGAAATTGTGAGCCGCTCAAAGCGGCAGTTCTAATTTACGCTCTTTCTTGTTGGTTGGTTTTTTGTT
>JAYVTN010000042.1:0-2112 GCA_043788785.1 Spartobacteria bacterium
CCGACATAGTCCGCCTCCCTTATTGGATCCCTTCCGGCACTGACGCAGGCAGGGTTTCCGGTGAAGATCAAAGCCGAGGGAGACCCCTCGGCTCACAAGTAAACAAATAGAACCGTTATGAAATTCGAATATTGGAAATCGGAGAACGATAGCAACTGGTATTGGCGTCTCAAGGCTGCCAACAACGAGAGCATCGCCCAGAGCGAAGGCTACACAACCAAGGCGAACTGCCTTGCCTCAATCAAACTGACCAAATCGGCGGGCAGCGCCACCGAAGTCAACGTCAGCGCTTCCTAAGACCTATCACTAATATGGATCCTATCGAATCTCCCGCCATCGCAGAACCGGTCTCCCACACCCAGAGTTCCGCTAAAACCACCGGCACCCGCACACTGAGTGCGCAAAACAAAGCAATTGAGTCCTACATGACCGATGTCGAGCAACTCTTGAGCATCGCCATGAACGATAGCGATATCCGTTCCGCGCTGGAGGCCCACGGACTTGACGGAACTGAACGCGCCACCGCCCTCCGCTTGACCCAAGAGCTGCGCGATTGTTTCCAAGCACGGGCAAAAGGTCTCGGTGCCAAGACCGAGAGTTTCGAGGAGCTCAGCGCTACCCTCCAGGTCCGGCGTTTGGATTATCTCAGCTTCCGGGACATCGCCCGCGCGAGTTTCCCGGGACGCGCCGAGCGCCAAGCTCTGAGCGTAAGCGAGGAGGCCCCCGACGACGCTGCCCGTCTGACCAGTGTCGCGACCGCGTCATATCAGGCCGCCCAGGATGACGTCTTCCAAGCCAAGCTCGCCAAGCGCGGGTACTCCAAAGAGCGTCTGCAAGGCTTGCTGGCCGATTTGACCCAGCTCACCCGGATGGCCGCCGAAAGGACCGACACCCATGTGGAAGCCCAAAGCCATACCGCGGCCCGGGATCAGGCCTACGCCGATCTCAAAGCGTTCGTGAAAGAATGGAAAGGCATCGCCCGCGGCGCCTTGCGCACCAATCCCACCGCGCTCAAGAAACTCGGGCTCTAAGCCCCAAAAACTCCCTCCGGAGAAGTTGGCTCCAGAGGGACTTTTTGGCCTGTGCATAGAGCGGTATTGGCGCTTCCGCGGGAATCTCACTCCAAAGCCACAAGGGCACCAAGGCTGATCGGCGGTGGGTTGCCACTATGGCGTCCATGAAGTCCATACAGTCCATGGTGTGGACCGTATGGAGCGTATGTCTCGTGCGCCCAATCTACCGCGACGAAGGCAAGATTTTGCGGAAAGCCACTACGATCCCACGGTGGTGGTTTGCCCGCAGGAGAAGGGGGAGCCGCCCATCTATCTGGTGCTCTGCGGATTTCTGCCTACGCCGGACACCAGCTGTGCGAAACGCTGAGCTAGGTCAGGGGGACGCTGAGCTATGTACGGGGGGAAGCTGAACTAGGTCCGGGGGAAGCTGAGCTAGGTCTCGCGGGCTCTGGGTTAGATTTCGGGGACGCTATTTTAGCTTTCGCCGCCGCTACTTTAGGTTTCGGGAGTGCTGGGCAAAATTGAAGGGTCAACGATGGCGGGACGCGTGGGCCTGTTCATCCCGCAAATCCGGTAATACTGTTAAAAAACGGCCCGACCTCCTGTCATGGCTCGATTTGGACGGGGCTCCCGAGGGGGACTTTCGCGAAGAGATCGATGATATCCGCGTTGGCCATGCGCACGCATCCCATACTGGCAGGAGTCCCCAGCTTGGACTCGGCATTGGTGCCATGGATGTAAATATAACGTTCATGGGTATTGGCGTTCCCGGGATCCAAGCCCTCCAACCACAGTATCCGGGTTTGGACATGATCATGGTCATCAGTTTCGGATCCGAATCGGCCCGTGGGTTCGCGGCTGACGAAAATTTCCCCTTCCGGCGCGCCGTCCCCGAGCATATCGGCGATACGAAAGCGGCCTACGGGTGTTTGATTGCTGCCGGGTTGGCTCCCGAGTCCGAACCTTGAGGTCGAGATGACGTACCGGCGCAGGAGGTGATCGCCCTCCAGTAGGTCGAGGGTTTGCGAAGGAACATGGATGCGGATTTGCATTACACCCACCCTATTATAAACTGTGCGCCCATTTTATGAGCAGAAAC
>JAYVTN010000043.1:0-7467 GCA_043788785.1 Spartobacteria bacterium
TCGCGGCTTGGGAGGTTGGGCGCCCGTTTATAGGCGAATTCTTTTGACGGTGCGCCAAGCCACCCCGTAGTTGTAGGGGTTATATAGGGCTCACAGCCCAAAAAGCTCAGGTAAGCTCCAAAGCGTGAACGAAAGCTAAGGAAACCCAGGCAGTTTAGTACCAACTTTTTATCTAGGATTTTGAATGTTTAATGGACTTTTCGGTCTGTTCTCTAACGACATCGGTATTGATTTAGGGACGGCCAATACACTGGTTTACGTCAAGGATCACGGAATCGTGCTTCGGGAGCCTTCGGTGGTCGCGGTTCAAGCTGGCACAAACCGGGTACTCGCGGTCGGTGACGAAGCCAAACGGATGCTGGGGCGTACGCCCGGCAACATCGTAGCTATCCGCCCCCTCAAGGATGGCGTGATCGCTGACTTCGAAATCACGGAAGCGATGTTGCGGCATTTTATCCAAAAGGTGCATGGCAAGCGTACTTTCTTCCGACCCCGCCCGCGGGTGGTCATCGCAGTGCCCTCAGGAATCACGGAAGTGGAGAAGCGTGCGGTCAAGGAATCGGCCCTGCATGCGGGAGCGCGCGAGGTGCATCTGATCGAAGAGCCGATGGCCGCGGCAATTGGTTGTGGACTGCCAGTGCAGGATGCAGCAGGGAACATGATCATCGATATCGGGGGCGGTACCACCGAAGTGGCTTTGATCTCGCTCTCGGGCATCGTGTTCAGCCGCAGCGTGCGTGTGGCTGGGGATGAGTTGGACGAAGCCATCATCCAGTATATGAAACGTGCTTACAATTTGATGATTGGTGAGCGCACGGCCGAAGACATCAAAATAAAGATCGGCAGCGCTTATCCCATCGAGAAGGAGACCAGTTTGGAGGTCAAAGGACGCGACCTGGTCGCAGGCTTGCCCAAAACCTTGACCATCACCTCCCAAGAAGTCCGGGAAGCGCTTTTGGAACCCATATCCACGATTGTTGATTCGGTGCGTGTGACCTTGGAGCGGTGTCCTCCTGAACTGAGTGCAGACCTGGTGGACCGGGGGCTGGTTCTTGCCGGTGGCGGGGCCCTCTTGAGGGGCTTGGATCGCTTGTTGGCCGAGGAAACGGGTTTACCCGTCCACGTTGCAGAAGATCCCCTGAGCGCTGTCGCCGAAGGGACCGGACGTGCCTTGAGCGAAATCAAATTTTTGCGCCAAGTCTCCACGAGCGACTCGCGTTGGAACAGTTAATGGGGATGCGATGAAGTGTTTCTGGACGACGCGCTGACCGTGTGAAGGGTCGGCTCGGCCGCCATAGACCTTAGGCGAATGAAGAACCGGGCCAACATCTTAGCGATGATCGTCTTCCTGGTGGTGGTGGGGGCAGTTTTTGCCTTCGGACCGCGCAGTGTGCAACGAATCCAAGCGGGATTTCTGGGCATCATCGCGCCATTCCTCAAGCAGGGCTCTAGCTGGGAACGCCAGTTCGTGGGTTTCCGGGAAGGGTTGAAGTCCCTGAACCAATTGGATGAGGAGAACAAGCGTTTGGTGATTGCGAACAAGGAGTTGAGTGCCACCAACCAGACCCTCAGGGGGCTGGAATCCGAAAATAACCGGTTGCGCAATGCGTTGGGGTACCGTGAACGATCAGTTTTCCAATTGATGCCTTCGCGGATTATCGCCCGGGACGCATCGACATGGTACAACACGATTAAAATCGACCGGGGCTCAGCCGAGTTGATAGAGGGCGACATGCCGGTGCTCACGGAGGAGGGCCTGGTGGGCAAGACGCAGGTGGTTTCTCAAAACGCTACGACGGTGCTGCTTATCTCGGACGAGAATTGCCGCGTGGCAGCAACCGTCGAAGGGACCCAGGAACAAGGCATCATCCGCGGCGGCCGCACATCGCATACCGGGGCCCCGACGATCGTCCTCAACTTCCTTTCCAAGCAGGCCAATCTAAAACCCGGCCAGAAGATCTATACTTCCGGCATTGGGGGCGTGTTTCCCTCGGGAATTCTCATTGGTGCCGTCAAAGAGTTTAAGGTCCGCGAACTCGATGGTTTTGCGACCATCGTTCCGGCAGTGGATCTTTCCACGATCCAGGACGTGTTTGTTCTTGTGGGCGACAGCAAATGAAATCCGGATACCGCTCCCATTTCCGGACCCCAAACCCATTGGAACGATGATTTTCTTCGTTATCCTAGTCGCCGCGATGTTCCTGGCCTTGGTCGTCCAGCATTTCATCGGTCCCATTCCCCCATGGGGCGCCCGTGTGATGTTGATGCCCATCGTGATGTTCTATGGGGCCTTGGCGTTACCCCTGGCCGGGATGTTGGCACTGGCGTTGGCGGGCGGCTTGATGTGGGATGCCCTCTGTACTCAATCCCAGGACACGGGGATGGAAATCGCCCTGGGGTGGTCCATTGTGCTCTATGCGGTTTTGGGCGCAATCATGAGCGGGTTCCGGCCATTGTTCCTCAGGGGTCGGTGGGAAATCCACTGTCTGTTGACCGGCATTTGCACCTCCCTGATCGCGCTGGTGGAGTTCCTCATGATCAGTGTGCGGCGATATCCGGTGAGCTTCGTTTTTAGTTCCGATGTCTGGTGGCGTATTGGCGGTGCCGGATTGATCGCGGCACTCCTATCGCCGCCCGCATTCTTTTTCCTGAACTATTTGGCCGCTTTGGTGGGCTATAATCCACGAGGCAACGAAGAGTTCGAACGCTGATATGGCCAAGATGCTCAGATTGGCACGACGGGGAATGCGCACGGAATGGCGCATTATCTTTGTAGCGTTCCTGATGCTTTGCGGGCTTGGAGTTTTGGTGGGCAAACTGTGGTGGGAGCAGGTGGCGCGCGGGACTTATTGGACCAAGAAAATCGCGGGACGCTCCCAGGTGACGGTGCGGATTCCCTCCGTGCGGGGCGAGATCCGGGATCGCAAGAATGTGACGTTGGTGGCCAACCGGGCCAGCTATGAGGTTGATTTTTATCTCCCGGACATGGTCCGCGATTACAGGCGTCAGAATGGCTGGCTGCCGGTGACGAAATATAAGGCGCCGGTGCGCCAGATGCTTACCGAGAAATCCGAGGCGGATATCGTGCAGATCGTTAACTCGAGCGTCATACCCCGTTTGGAAGAACTCGACCTCGCCAAGGACTACAGTTCAGAGCGGTTGCGCAAGCATTACCGCAACGACACCGAAGTGCCCTTTACGTACCTGGAGGATTTGAAGTTCCCGACCATTGCCAAATTCTCGGAGCATGATGTGGGACTGGCGGGCGTGGACATCACAGTGCGGCCGGTGCGCGAGTACGTGTACGGGGCATTGGCGGCTCATTTGCTAGGTTATGTGGGGGCGCCCTTAGACATCGATAAGCTCCCCGATGTGAACGATTACACCTTCTACCAGCCCGACGTGGAGGGCAAATCCCAGATCGAACTCTTCCTGGACAAGCACATCCGGGGCACGCCCGGGGTTCGCGTGATGGAGCGCAACGTGAAAGGAATAATAGAGCGAGAGCTTAAAGTAATTCCGCCCAAACAGGGCAACAACGTGCTGCTGACCATCGATGCGAGAATCCAATACATCGCGGAACGCGCCCTTCGGGATGCTCATATCGGCCGAGGTGCCGCTGTAGTGGTGGATCCCAAATCGGGGGAGATCATGGCGATGGTTTCGGTGCCCTCCTACGATCCCAACCAGTTCATTCCGAGCATTAGCAAGCCCGACTGGGACAAGCTCAACAACGACGATACCGATCCACTCACAAACCGGGCAATCCAGGGCTACGCCCCCGGTTCGACTTTCAAGACCGTGACCGCGCTGGCAGGGTTGCGCAAGGGACTCACGGTAAACAGCACCTTTAACTGCTCGGGTGGCGTGAACTATGGCAACAAGTTCATGAAATGCTGGGTCATGGATAAGCATATGCCCCCGCATGGCACCCTGAGCCTCCCAGATGCCCTCAAATACTCCTGCAACGCTTTCTTTTATCAATGGGGGAACGCTGCGAAAATCGAGAATATCGATGCGATGGGCAATGCTCTGGGTTTAGGGCACAAGACCGGGATCCCGCTGTCTGGCGAATCCCCTGGGATCCTCCCCGGCCCGGAATGGCTCAAGCAGATAAATCCGAATGAAAGGTGGTCGGATGGGTACACGGCGAACGTGTCCATTGGACAAGGCTCGGTGGAAGCCTCGCCCCTGCAAATGGCGATGGTTGTGTCTGCGATCGCCAATCGCGGGACCGCCTATGAACCGCGATTGGTGCATCGGATTCTGGACCAAAACGGTCGCGACGCGGTGGATGAAGCCGGTCAAATCATAATGCCTCACCAACCCAAGGTGCGTGCGGACCTCTTAAGTTCGGGGATTACCAAGGAGCAAATCGAGTTGGTGCGCCGGGGGATGTGGAAAGTGGTCAACGAGCCAGGCGGCACGGGCAAGAACGCCCGAGTCAAAGGCGTCGAGGTGGCCGGTAAAACGGGTACAGCCCAGTTTTGGCGCGAAATGCACGAAGGACGCACCGTGACCCGGATCAAGGACAATCACACCTGGTTCATTTGTTTTGCTCCCTATGAAGAACCCAAATACGCGATTTGCGTGTTTGTCCAAGGTGCAAAATCCGGGGGCGGGGTATCCGCGCCCATCGCCCAGCGGATTTTGGAGGAGAGTCTGGGTTTGGAGCACGGGTACGATCCGGGATTGAAGGCTCTAGCGCCCGGGGTCGGCAGCTTTACTCCGATCGAGGTCGTCGATTATAAGAAGAGCGAGCTTCCTGCGGGAGTCGCCGCGGATCTGGAAACCGCCGAACACACTGAGACCCCCGACAAGACGAGGGCTGAAAGGCAAGTTAATGAAACCCCCAACATTCGTGATATCCCTGACCAGGGCGGCAAGGTGCAGAGGCGGGCAATCCCCTTAAGGCCCGAAGTCGACAAACGCAGCTTTTTCCAACGTTTCTTTGGTAGTAGAAAACCCATCACCCCGCGTCCTCTGCCAGCCCCGGGCCGACAGAATCCGCGCTAATTTCACCCCTGTGTTAAGCAAAGTTTACCCAAAAATCCTTTCCATGACCGAACGCGTAAAACGACTCCTGGGTCTCGCCCCGAAGCAGACCGGAAACAAACTTGTGATTAATGCCGAGAAACTGGAGCGCCGTGTGGCACTCATGGAGAACGGTGTTTTAGAAGAGTACAGCATTGAGCGACAGACCGACCGCAACATCGTCGGCAGCATCTTCAAGGGCCGCGTCAAAAACATTGAACATGGCCTCAAGGCGATGTTCGTGGATATCGGCTTTGAGAAGAATGCTTTCCTCCATTTCTGGGATGCATTGCCGGCAGCCCTCGACAGCGGGATTGAGGAGGTGGACCGGCCGGTTGGAAAGAAGGAGAAAAAGCGGATCACTGCCAAGGACATCCCCAGTATCTATCCGGTGGGCAGCGAAGTGCTGGTGCAGGTGACCAAAGGGCCGATCAGCACAAAAGGGCCGCGTATCACCACGAATTTGAGTTTGGCTGGGCGTTATTTGGTGCTGATGCCTTTCAGTGACCAGAGCGGTATATCCCGGAAAATCGAATCGCCCAAGGAACGGGAGCGCTTGCGGAAAATCCTCAAGGAATTGGACGTGCCCGAAGCCATGGGGGTCATCGTGCGAACGGTAGGCGAAGGTCAGCGCGCCCGCTATTTTGTGAGGGATCTGGGGCTGTTGGTCGAGCAATGGCGTGCGATTGAAGACGCGATGAAGACCAGGCCGGCGCCTTGCTGCGTTTTTGAAGAACCCGATCTGATCGAGCGCACCGTGCGCGATTTCCTCACCGACGAAATCGACGAGGTAATCTGTGATGATGAGGCATCGGTCAAACGGATGACGGATATGGTGGGCCAGATCTCCAAACGTTCTGCTTCGCGGATCAAGCATTACAGCGATACGCAGCCGATCTTCGAGAAGCACGGCGTGCAAAAACAGATCGACGACGCTTTCCATCGCCAGGTATGGCTGCCGTGCGGTGGGTACATCGTCATCGATGAAACCGAGGCGCTCATCGCTATCGACGTCAACACCGGGCGCAACAAGGGCGGCAAAGATGTCGAAAAAACAATCCTCCAGACGAACATGGAAGCGGCAGATGAAATGGCCCGGCAAATGCGCCTGCGCAACATTGGCGGTCTGATCATTGGAGACTTCATCGACATGAAGTCGCGCAAAGATCAACAGTCAGTCTACCAGCGGATGAAGGACCGGCTCAAACGCGATAAATCCAAGACCCATGTCTTGCCGATTTCTCCGTTGGGTTTGATGGAGATGACTCGTCAACGCGCAATGGAAAGCATCAGTGGGGCCGTCTATGATTCTTGTCCGTACTGTGGTGGACGAGGAAAGGTGAAGAGTGCAATGACCATGAGCGTGGAGTTGCAACGGGCACTGCACAGGATCATGCGCAATCACCAGGATAACATCCACGAGGTGAAGGTGGTGGTCCATCCCCATGTCTTGGGCCGTTTAAAGAGTGAGGACGAGGAGTTGTTGATCGAGATCGAGCGCAAATATGCCGGCCGGTTGACCTTCCGGGGTGATCCGACATTTCACCACGAGAAGTTCCTCATTCTGGATGCGCTTACCAATCAGGAACTCAAGCCGTAGCCCACACTCCGTAACAGGATTGTAACAAGGCGCGACTTGCTGCCCGCCGGGCGCTTCTTAGATTTTCTTTGTTATGAGCAGTAAGTCCGCCAGCAAGAAAATCTTGGTAGCCGACGATGAGATCGACGTCTTGAATTTGGTTTGCAATAACCTGAAGGCTGCTGGTTTTGGCGTTTTGAAAGCCAGCAATGGCATCGGGGCATTGGCCGAAATCAGGAGCTCCCAACCCGCGCTGGTCGTGTTGGACCTGATGCTGCCCGGGCTATCGGGATTGGAAGTGTGTAAGCAGGTGAAAAGTGATCCCGCCACCAAACACATTCCGATCATCATGCTCACGGCAAAGGCGGAGGAGATCGACCGGATCGTCGGTCTGGAGTTGGGTGCCGATGATTATATCACAAAGCCCTTTAGTCCGCGTGAACTGGTTCTTCGTGTCCAGTCGGTAATCCGGCGCTCCATTGCGGCAGCGGAGCCCGAAGAGGTCCTGCGGTTGGGGCAGATCGAGCTGGACCGTTCCCGGTATGAGGCACGGGTCAATGGCAAGTCCATTGAGTTCACAGCCACGGAGTTCAACCTGTTAGCGCTTCTTATCGAGCGCCGCGGTCGGGTCCAGAGCCGCGATGCCTTGCTCAATGACGTTTGGGGCTATGAAACCGCCATCGACACGCGCACGGTCGATACCCATATCCGTAGGGTACGCGAAAAGCTGGGCACGTCGGCCGATTGCATCGAGACCATTCGGGGGTTCGGTTACCGGATTGCGGATCCAGACCGCTGAAAAGCCCGGTGCACAAGCCCTATCCAAGGTGATGATGCTGGGCTGGCTATTCGCG
>JAYVTN010000044.1:0-13937 GCA_043788785.1 Spartobacteria bacterium
CTCGGCAAACATAAGACGATCTGGCAGATCATCATGGTCATCTATTTCTTGAGCCTGCTTTCCCTGGCTGAGATGCAACAGGCCGGATGGTTGGTGACAGGCAAAATCCTCGACCAGGCATGGAATATAGGGGGCGCCGTGCTGATCGGGATCGTTCTAGTGCTCACCTTGTGCTCGGGGGTGGGCTATGTCTGGCGCAACCGAAAGCTTATCGCCCAAGGCTGAAGAAGAGCTAGAAGCGGAAAGCTTAACCATAAGATCGAACACCGGCCGGGGTCGCCATCCAGTTCCCGCTCTTAGCTTTTAGCTTTTTCTTCCCCGGTTGTTCTCACAATTGGTCGACTCGGTCGCCGGGCAGCAAGCGGGGGTCTTGGGCAGGGTTTTTCTCGAGGTCCTTCTTGCTGAAAAAGGTCACAGTGCCGCCCCGGGTGAGCTTGATCTTATTACTGGCAAAATCCGCGGTCCCCCCAGCGGCGCTGATAGCCGAGTTGAGGGTCAAATCCATGGTCCACATCATGCGTTGAGGAGCGCGGACCTGCCCGCCAACGGTCACCACCCGGGATTGGGCGGCTACGCTGATGGTTGCGGTGGCACGCGTGAAGATCTTCTTATCGAGAAGCAACTTCACGATGGCATTTTCCAACTGGCTCTGGGTAAGGCTCGCAGCCTTTAGAGGACCACCCAGCGGGATATTGATGAGCCCGTTCCCGCCAATGGTGAACTGTTGAGCGTAGGGAAGGGCGTCCTCGGCCGGCATACCCGTCATACGCAGCTCGAAGATTTCTCCCGGGCGGAAGAATACCTCTTGGGGAGAAGGTTGTGCAGGCACGGGTGCAGTGACTGGCGTGGCGCGCCGAACAGTCTGGGCATGGGCGCCGACCGGGAGCAGACCCAAAAGGAAACAAATCAGGAAAGTACGCATGGCTAGTAATCTTCGAGATCGGTGCGGGGGCGTGCGGACAGTAGAGGCGCTGGACTGGTGGGACGCTCACCGGGTTTGGCAGCCGTCGCATAATAGTCGTTGTAGCCGTTGGCATACGAATAGCCCTCGTCGTGTTTGGAATCGACGTTGTTGAGAACGATGCCGATGAGCTTTCCTCCGGAGTGGTCAACCGCTTGCTTGACCCTCTGGAGCATGGCCCGGGGAAACCGGCGATGTTGAACGACCATGATGGTCATCTCACATTCACTGGCCAAGACCGACCCGTCACTGATCCCAAGAATTGGGGGGGCGTCGAACAACACCAAATCGTACCGCGTTTTGAGGATGGCGATGAGATCGACCATGCGCTGGGAGTTGAGAACCCCCACGGCTTCCCCGGAGACTTGGCCACTGGAGATGAAGGAGAGATTGGGAATTCGCGTCGTCCGGATGATTTCATCCATGGGTACGTTGCCGGTGAGATATTCCACCAACCCCGGTTGGATCTGGGCATCGAAAAAGAGGTGCTGGGTGGGACGACGCAGGTCGGCATCAACCACCAAAACGTTGTACCCGCCAGCAGCGCAGGTGACCGCCAAGTTGTTGAGCGTGGTGGATTTGCCCTCGCCGGGGCCACCACTGACCAGCGTCAAAGTGTTCGCGTTCCGGTCCGGCCGGTTGAACTCCAGGTTCGCCCGCAGGATCCGGTATGCTTCGGCTTCCGGGCAATCGCCCGTGAGCTTGATCAGGTCGGGCACGCCTTTGTTAACCACCGCCAGAACCGGTAGTTTGAGATATTTCTCCACGTCGTCGAGGCTCTTGACGCTCGTGTCCAGGTACTCGATGAAGAAGGCAAGCCCTACCCCCATCCCTATCCCGGCGAAAATGGCCAAAGCGATGAAAGCCGTCACGTTGGGCCGGGAGGGACGCAACGCCTTCTCCGCCCGATCCCAGATTTTTGCGGGCTCAAAGTCGATCCCTCTCTCGAGCAACTCGGTCGCGTACTTGAGTTGGGCGGCCTCGAAGATTTTCTTGGATTGCAGGTATTGGCTTTTTGCGTCGGCGTAAGCGACCATCTTCTGTTTGTCGCCAATCTGGAAATGCTTGGCTTCCTCGAACTTGGCCTGGATGCTCTTGAGGGTTTGCTCCTCGATTGCCAACCGGTTGCCCAAGCTCTGGCGAATGGTTTCCAGGGACTCGGCAAGCTGGGAAGCGAACACCTCATGCATGGAACGGACCGCGAGGATGCGTGGATGGTTTTCGCCCAGCCCATTGCTGGTTAAACGCGCTTCTTCGGAGGTGGCGTCCTGCAAGCTAGCCGCCATCCGGACCACGTTGGGATCGTCGATGTTGAGCGTCCGCGCGGCCTCTTTCATCTCCGAGGGCTTGAATTTGACGACCTGCTCCAACTGCCCCCGGAGCTTGGTGGTCGTCAGTTGCTGCTCGTTGGCTTGTTGCTCAAGCATCACAATGCTGCGGTCCGAGGTGCTCAGCACCGAGGAGAGGTTCTCCGGGTCCGAATCGTTGATCGCGTCCCGTTCCCGGATTCGCGCCATCTCGCGGCCCGCATCGTCCATGCGCTTGCGTTGCTTCTCGTAAACTTCCTCCCGCAACTGGGCTAGTCCGCGATCAATATTCTTTTGGAGATCACTGAGCCGCTTTTCCCGGTAAACATCCGCAATCGAATTAGCAATATCCGCGGCTTCCTGGGCGTTGGTGCTATAGATGCCTATATCAATGAGCCCCGTGTTGCGCACCTCGCGCAGGTCCATCATTTTGCGCAATTTGAACACGTTGTCCGAGAGCGGCAGGGGAGTCCCCTCGATCTTCCAGGCCTGCACAAGGTTCTGGGATTTGATCACCTCATGGAGGATCTCGGTTTTCTGGAGGATTTGGAACTGGGTGGAGACAAAGAAGGGATCCAGCCCTGCCCGGGAAGAGGATCCGAAAACGTCGATGGCACCGGCCTTGTCGGGTTTAACCTCCAAGGTGACCTTCGAATAGTATTCCCTGGGCAGAAAAAATGTGGTCACGACCGCGGTAATGATCACCAGCAAGAACACCAGTGCGATGAGTCCAGCGCGCACCTTGATAATCCGCCAGTAATCCAGGAAATGGATTCTTACCTCATTTGCGTCGTTCATGTTCCGGGAAGTAGCTGCATTGGAAATAGGGGATTGATAGTAAACACCGACTCTTCAGACCGCAACGGTGGAAGCTCTAGAAAGCGGTGCACTCAAAAGTTGTATTGGGCCCCGATGAAGAGCCGGTTGCGGTAATAGCCGCCAAGGGATTCGGCGCTGACGACCTGTGTATATGAATAGCTGGCGTTGAGGGAAAAATCGCGGGTTACCCGGTAGTCCATGCGCAGATTGGCGTCGATGGTATCCGAGTGGGTTTTGAGTCCTGCGGCGCTGCTGTTTTCGTCTAAGAGATTGATGGCCACATCTGAGCTCAAACGGGCACTGAAGGCGTGGTGGAGACCGATGCCGGTGCGGAAGACCGTGCGATCCTGGCCTGCGGCCAAGGGCTCTTCAAAACCGTACCGTGCTGTGACGCTGAGCTGGGTCGCGGGCCCGACCCGGTACCCGGCAGCCGCCTCCATGTAGGGGGTCGACGCGCTCTTCCCGGATTCCGTGAACGAGCGGATGGACTCGCCTGCCCGCAGGACAGCGGACAAGCGGGGTCCCAGGCGGGCCTCCAAGCCAACCAACCCATACATCGTGTGCGAATCCCTTTCGGGCGCGTCGGCGTACATGATCGATCCGTACCGGACCTCTGTGAGGCCGGTCAAAACCGGGCTCCACAGGTAACGGACTTCGGTCCCCAGGATAGTTTCATTGTAGTTGCTGGCCGCCAATGTTTTGGTTTGGTACTCCAGAACGTTGTCGGTCAAACTCAGGATGGCACTCAGGCGCGGAGTCCACCGGTAGGAAAGGTCAAAACGGCTGTTGGCCGAAAGATAGTTCTGGCCCGTCTGCCGCTGCGGCGAATTGATCCGGGAAAAATCCGGTTGGGAGAGATAGGCGGCATTGACCTGTGCGGAGAACTGCAGACGCGGGGTGAGCCGGTACAGGTACCCGAGAACCAGACTGCCATTGTAGTCCACTTTGCGGATCCCGGGTCGATTCCAATAATAACTCCCCGAGCCGCTCAGGTTGAAAGTAAACAAGGAACGGGAGGAGAAGATCTGGACCTCCATCGCGGCCCCGGCTTGGTTGACCGGGCTGCCGATGCGTTTGGCCGCCGGGCGCGCAGGGGCCAGCACCACCGTCCCTATCCGTGGGATATTGTCAGGCCCAAGAACAAGCACTTGCTGGGATACCTCCGGAGTTGCCCGGGTCTTGGTCGGGGTCTGGAATACGTTGTCATCGTACCCTGCGGAGGTGAATACCCGGTAGATAAAGCGCGGCTTGGCTAAACGGCCAGTGCCGCCCGTGAAGACCTGAGTGGCGCCCCCATAAAGGGCAGGCAAGGTGAAGGTGGGTTCCTCCGAGCTGGCACTAGAAGCAGAAGTGGAACTCGCAGCGGCGCCCTGGGCGGGTTTCTCGCTAGCGCCCGCCCCTCCCGTCGGCTCGGGAGCCGTTTCCCGGACCGGAAACGGGGCTCGCTGGGCCTCGACGGCTGCCGCATCTGCCGCCGTTGTTGGGGGGCTTGCGCTGGGATCGGGCGATTCCTGGGCCCACACCCCGGCTACAGCGCAGAATCCGGCTGCGGAAGTGCAAAACCAATGCCGGAATGGAATCATGAAGGAGGGGGGGCCCGTTTAGCCGGATAACCAACCGGCGCCGCAGCGTACTGCCCTTACCGGAGGACACCCTAGGGCGCAACCGAGAATTATTCAGATTTTTCCAAGCGGCACGGGCCTCGAGCCCATGGTCTGTATGCGACGCGGCCCCAAGCTTCATGGCACGGGGCCCAGGCCACATGGCTGCTACGCCGCTCGTAATAAGCTGGAGGGCTACCAGCCCCGCCGCTTACTTCCCTTTTTTGGAATCCCCGCGCGCTTTGGCCCAACGCGCCCGCTGCGCCGCTGCGATCCGTTCGCGGGCCTCAGGAGACATGTTGCGGCGCTTTTTGCGCACTTTCTTCGCGGCCGGCTCGGATTTCTCACGGACGGCAACCGCCGCTTCCCGATTGCCAAGAATCCCGGCAAGTTCGGCTTCAAGCTTCTGAATCTGCTCTGCAATATCCAGCGCACGTTTGAGCTGGGAGACGGACGGTGACGTCGAGGTTTTCTTAGGCATCGGGTATAACTAGCCGTCTAAATGGCGAGGCGTCAATTGCCGTATTCCAACAGGCACTGGGTGGGAGAATCGATTTGCGGGCTCTTGAAGCCTCTCAACGGTGAAGGTGGGCCCCTCGTCTCGGCCGGTCCATGGCTTGGAAGCGCATGCCTCACCCCCGGGACGCTCCCCATGGCACGCGCGTTTGACATGCGGACTGTGAATGTCCCACCCTTTCTGCTAGCTTCGGTTTATCGGACTACCTTGCCATGCACCGCTCCCTGCCAATTCACCCACCCAAGGGCCCCACCGGCCATCCCAACTCCCCCGGCGCGTTGCCAGCTTCGGTTGTCCGTGCCCGGCTGCGCGTGGAAGCCGTTTTCCGGAGCGCGGAATGGCCCGTGGCCATTGGGGCAGACTCGCTCCTCCTGCTGCGTCATCCTTACGGACCGACTTTGCGCTTTGCTGCAACCGAGGCCGACCAGGTCGCCTTACGCATCCACTTTGACTTCTGCGACCCGGCCGAAGAGGTCGATTTCGCCCTCCTCCTGGAGCAAGCCCCCGCCCAAACCTTCCCGCTGGGATTCATCCAGACAGGGGGGGGCCGGATCGTGGTTCACAGTCAAAGGATGCTGGCCCACGACTTTGATTTGGTGGAACTGATGACTTGGTTTGGTGATTTCCATCGCTTCCTGACCAAAAACGCTAGCCCACTCCTTGATGGGGAAACCGGGAGCGGACCCTGGAATGCGCCCCTTCCCTAGTGTACCGCCCCCCGGGCCGCCGGATTCGTCTGACTTTTGAAACCGCCCCCGGCGCACGCATTGCTCAACCTCCGTGAAAAATCTCCAGCTTGCCAGCCAGCTCAGTGACGAACTCCTCTCTGTATTGGCCGAGGAAATCGGCGATAGCGTGCGGGTGCGTGGGGTCACCTCGGCGGAAACCGGCTTGGTTGCCTACGGATTCCCCGTCGAACGTGCCTATGCGACCGTGCAGGTGGTGCCGGGAACAGCCGAAGTGGCCCTCATCCAAGGCGAGGTGCTTCTGGGGCGCGTCGTGCCCGAGTATCGGCGGGCCCTGCGATGGTTGGGATGCAACCGGGCCCGCAACACGGTCTCTCTCTCTCTCTCCGAAGAGGCCCATGCACAGAAGGAGCTGCGGGTCGGCTACGCGCGCCTGACCTCACTCCACGATCCCTTCACCATTGGCCAGCAGATCAATGATTTGGTCTACGAAGTGACCCGGACCACAGAGATTCTCTGCTCCTGGTTCCCCCAGTTCATGGCTGGGGCGTGGCTCATGGATCGGCTCGATGAGATGGACGACGCCGGGCAAGCCTCCTTCCACCACGGCACAATGTTCCCAAGCCAAACCCTGGAGATCCTGGAACGCGAAGGCAACAGCGTCCTCGGCTGTTGCCGCATGGCATTGGCGGCCGCCAATTGGACCAAACTCAGTCATTTCGCGCGCCTACTCGAAACCGAGGGTGATCCGGACGACCCCGAGGTCTTGGTCCGCTCCCTGGACCTGCAACTCGTGGCTTTCTACAAATCCGGGCGTTTGGAGGAAGCCTTGGAGATGGCGGAACGCGTCGGGGAAGCGATGGACGAGGATCCTCCGAGCCAACTCTTCAGCGCAAAGGCCGCTTGCCTGGTGCGCCTGGATCGTTTTACGGAAGCTTGGGAGGTTTGCGAAACGGCCCCAGAACCGGATACTCCCCGGGTGGTCTTCTGGCGGGCTTGCGCAGCGATGGGCCTGGGGGACACGGTCCAGGCCGGCGAGGTGTTCGCCCGTTATCGGGACCTGGTCGGCGTGGACATCCTCGCTGAACAAACCATGGCCGACCTGGAAGAAAAAGCCGGAAGCTAAAATCCCTGTCGCGGCGGGGGCGCTGTTCCCCAAGGCCTCCAACAAGCTCCCCGCGGAAGCGGCGGGCCCAGAGTCAGGAAAGGCGTTGCGCCACGTTGCGCCAGCGTTTTTAGCTGTCAGCTTTCCGTATTTAGCTTTTCCTTTCCTTGTACCCCTCACCTCCCTCTATCCATGAAAAACTTTCTCGCCCCGATCACCTCGCTTTGTGTCGCCTCGATAATTTCCAGCGGATCCGCCGCAGATAACCCTGAGGAATTTGCTCCGCAGCCTCCCGTGGCGGCGCGCTCGCCCGCAGAGGAAGCCAAAACGTTCCAGCTGCCCCCCGGCTATCATTTGGAGCTGCTGCTGAGTGAGCCCCAGATCAAGGAGCCCGTGGGGGTCGTTTTCGACGGAGACGGCAAGATGTTCGTCACCGAGATGCGCACGTACATGCAGGAAATCGATGGCAAAGACGAGTTTGCCCCGGTTTCCTGCGTCTCCTTGCATTGGTCGAGCAAGGCCGACGGGGTTTATGACAAGCACACCGTCTTTGCCGACAAGCTGGTACTGCCCCGCATGGTGCTCCCGTTGGGGCCCGGCCAGGCGGTTATCGGGGAAACCAACACCAACGATCTCTTCCTTTATACCGATACCGACGGGGATGGGGTCTCGGATAAGAAAGAGCCCTGGTATGTGGGCGGCGCCCGCGGCGGCAATCTCGAGCATCAGCCCAGCGGACTGGTGTGGGCGCTCGATAACGCGATTTACACAACATACAACCAATCTCGGCTGCGTTGGACGCCCCAGGGTGTCCGCTCCGAACCGACGGCCGCCAACAATGGCCAATGGGGCTTGGGCCAGGACAACCACGGCAACCTGTATTTTGTGAACGCAGGCGGCGAGCGCGGCCCCCAGAGCTTCCAATCTCCCACGGTCTACGGGATGTTCAATCCCAGCGGCCAGTTTGCTCCGGGGTTTGAGGAAGTCTGGCCTGCGGCTGGCGTAGCTGATGTGCAGGGAGGCCACGGGCGGCATCGTCCCGATGGCACCCTCAACCACCTCACGGCGGCTGCCGGCTCGGACATCTACCGGGGAGACGCGTTGCCCAAGGAGCTCAGCAACAACCTCTTTTTTGGTGAACCGGTGGGCCGTCTGGTCCGCCGCGCTATCGTTGGCAAACAGGAAGGCCTCACGGTCTTGAGCAATCCTTACCAGGCCCAGAAATCAGAGTTCCTGCGTTCCACGGACCTGTGCTTCCGGCCCATGAACATGGCGACGGCCCCGGACGGCACGTTGTACATCGTGGACATGTACCGGGGCATCATCCAAGAAGGCAACTGGGTGCGCGAGGGCAGTTACCTGCGCAAGGTCGTCCAGCAATATTCCCTGGACAAGGTCGCCGGCCACGGCCGGATCTGGCGGTTGGTCCACGACACCACCAAGCTCGGGCCCCAGCCCCACATGAACCAGGAAACACCTGCCCAATTGGTGGCCCACCTCTATCACCCAAATGGCTGGTGGCGGGATACCGCCCAGCGCTTGCTCATTCTCAAACAGGACAAGTCGGTGGTGCCTGCGCTCACGGCCATGGCCCGCACACACACGGATTACCTCGCCCGGCTGCATGCACTCTGGACCCTGGAAGGCCTCAATGCCCTCACTCCCGCGCTGGTGCGCGAGAAACTCAAGGACTCCCATCCCCAAATGCGGCTGGCCGCCATCCGGGTGAGTGAATCCCTCTGTAAAGGGGGCGAGCTTACCCTCAAGCCCGACGTGCTGGCCATGGCCAAGGATCCCGATCCGGAGGTTCTCACCCAATGTTTCCTCACCGCCAAACTCCTGAACTGGCCGGGATGGAAGGCGCTCACCGCTGACGCCGTAAAAGAGAGCCTGTTCGCCGGGGTCAAGACCATGGGCGAACTCACCCTCGACCCGAACCCAGCCAACGCCCCCAAGAATCTTTCGCCTCAACAGAAGAAAGTGATGGCCGCAGGCGCCGAAACTTTCAACACGCTCTGTGCAAGCTGCCACGGCCCGGACGGCAAAGGGATGCCGATGGCAGGCGCAGCGCCCGGCGCGATGCTGGCCCCTGCGCTGGCGGGCTCCAAAACCATCAACGGTCCAGCCGAAGGACCCCTGCTAGTGCTCCTCAACGGGCTGACCGGCGATATCGACGGGAAAAAATATGAGGGGATCATGATTCCAATGGCCGACAACAGCGACCAATGGATCTCCAATGTCCTCAGTTACGTACGCAATTCCTTTGGCAACCATGAAGCCTTTGTAGACCCCTCATTGGTGAGCGCTTTGCGCCTAAAAGCAAAGAGCCGTACCCAGCCATGGACGATGACCGAGCTCCGGGCCAGCCTTCCAAAACCGCTGGATACCACAGGCTGGAAAATAACCGCCAGCCACAATGCCGCAACGGTCGGCGACGCCATCGATCACCGCCCCGACACGCGTTGGACCTCGGGGACCGACCAGGTGCCCGGGATCTGGTTCTGTGTCGAGTTGCCGAAAGAGACCGCCATTAGCTCGCTCCAACTCGACAACAGCGAGTCGCCCGGAGACTTCCCGCGCGGCTACCTCCTCGAACTTTCCACGGATGGCAAAACCTGGACCAAGCCCGTTCCCGAAGCCAATGGATCCGCGCCGTCGACGCAAATCGACTTCCCATCGACCCGGGCCAAATTCGTGCGGATCACGCAGACTGGGCAGGCGCCAGGGCGCTACTGGTCCATCCACGAACTCCAGATCCAGTGAGGAGGTGGGGCATGGGCTGCGGCACTGGCTTCCATGCCACATCAACTCCCATGGCCATTCGGGTCAGACACTCTGATATGGGGTCAGACACTCGGTCAGACACTCGGGCACATCAGACACTCGGGCACACTCCTGATATTAAGGCGGACACTGTTTCCCAGTGCCCCACGGCTAAGGGCCTAGGAGTTGGTCGCGGGAGATGTTGTGGAGTTCGAAGATCCGGATGATGGCTTCTTCGATGAGATTGTTGGGACAACTCGCGCCAGCGGTGATCCCGATGGTTAGGGGCAAGGCGCCCAGCCAATTTTCGGTGGCGCCTTCCTGCTTTGCGTGGAGATCGAAGTGGACGATCCGCTCGCGCGATTCCAAGCGACTGGCGTTGCGGATAAAGTAGGTGGGCAGTTTGGCTTCGCCCATCTCAGCAAGATGCGAGGTATTGGAGCTATTGTAGCCGCCCACGACCAGGAGCAGATCCATGCGGTCACCAAGCATGTCGCCCAAGGCATCCTGTCGCTCCTGGGTAGCCCCGCAGATCGTGTCGAAGAAGCGGAAATTGCTCGCAACGTTCACCTTAAGGGCGTCGCGGTCGCGGATTGCGGCTTCGATCCGGCGCTGCACTTCCTCGGTTTCGCCGCGCATCATGGTGGTTTGATTGGCAACCCCGACCCGGCTCAGGTGTAGTTCGGGGTCGAATCCGGGGCTGTGGGCGCCTCTGAAGCGTTCCAGGAACTGGGTTTTATCCCCGCCGCTGCGGATATAATTGCATACGTAATCGGTGTCGCCCAGCGTGAGAACAACCAGGAAATGGCCTTTGCCGTTGACGATAGCGCGGCTCGCGGTGGCCTTTGTCTCCTCGTGTTCGGCTTTGCCGTGGATAATGGAGGTCACATCCTCATTGGCGTTCTGGCGCACCCGTTTCCACACGCTCATGACGTCCCCGCAGGTGGTGTCAACGATTTGGCAGCCGCGTTCCTTGATCTGGGCCAGGGTGGTGACATCGGTGCCGAAAGCGGGAACAATAACCACATCGTTGGCCGAGAGATCGGCCACATCGGCTTGCTTGGAACTGCCGATAAGGTTCTTGATCCCCAAGGCACTGATCTGTTCGTTGACCTCCGGGTTGTGGATGATTTCCCCCAGGATAAAGAGGTTTCGGTCACTGAAAACCTTGGCGGCGGCATAGGCCAGGTCGATGGCGCGTTCGACGCCGTAGCAGAAGCCGAATTGCTTGGCCAAACGCACTGTGAGTCCACCAAAGGCGAGTAAGCCGCCGCTTTGGCGAAGTTTTTCGACTATCTCGCTCCTGTAATGGGATTCAACCTGGGCCTGGACGGCTTGCATGACATCCGGGGTGCGTAGGTTGACGCGTTTGGCAGGAGTGGCGGGCGAAGTCATGGAAGGTTAGTATGCGCGGGCGGGGCGGATTTCCAAGAGAGTATGTGGCATGGGCTTTCCCCATGGATTTGCGGGCGGCGGGATCTGGGGCATGGGCTTGGAGCCGAGGGATGTAGCGGGACTGCTTGTCGGCCCATGGCAGGACGCCCTTGCCACATAAAAAAAGCAGGGTTGGCGCTTGGAAACGCCAACCCTGCTCAGGAAAAGGGAGGTTCTGGCTTACTGGGTGATCAGGAGGGGTCCCGCGGGATCCTTGAACCAGCGTTCGGAGAGCATGAACGAACGTGGAGGATCGGGATCGCGGCTCTGGTCAAGCTTGCGCACCGACTTGCCATATTGGCTGTCCTCGGGCTGGGTGCGCGCGATGTTCACGGGTGTGCCAATCTGGACCAGGGCAAAGAGCCGGGCGGCAGCTTCGCGATGCAACCGGATGCAGCCATGGGTGCGGGGAACGGAATGGACAAAGCCTTCGTGGAATCCGTAAGCGGGCTGGAATTCGCACCAGTAGGCCATGGGATAGCCTGCATCGGGTTGGCTGGCCCGGCGCTTGTTCTTGATCTTGCTCTGGATGGAGAAGTTGCCCAGGGGAGTGGCAGCGTGGGCGCCCACACAGCCTTGCACGGCCATTAGCACGCGGTCGCCTTCCAAGACGTAGATGTTCTGGGTAGCGGTGGATACCTTGACACGCACTGCGCCAGGGTTATGGGGTTTGTAGGCTGTGACTTTGTAGGTGCCCGAAGTAGGCGCCGCACAGCCAGTGAGCAAGGCTGCCAAGGCAGCCAATAGGAACAACGGTTTCATGGGGGCTATGGCAAAGCGCAAGACGAGCCTTTTGTCCAGCCCTGACCGAGCAGTCAGGGCAAAGCCGTGAGATTAGGGCGCCCATTCAGGGCTTCGCCGTCGGGGGCCAAATCCCAGGGCGTTGCCCTGGGCTGGAATGGGTCAGGCCGTGGGCCTTCTTGGGTGAGGCCGTGGGCCTTCTTGGGTGAGGCCGTTGCCTTCCTGGGTGAGGCGTTTGGCCTTCCTAGTGTAGTCCGCCGCAGTTAGTGCATAGAATAAAGAGCCTGAAAACCTATGCGATTCCACGCAATTCTAATGCCGGAGGCATACAAGAAATTAGCCGGTGGCGAGGCTTTGCGACCGCACCGGAAAAAATGTAGATAAATGGTGGCACCCCGAAGGTGGTGCGGGAGACCGGCCCGGTCTGGAAGGCCAACGGCCTGATCTATCCCCAGCCCAGGGCAACGCCCTGGGATTAGCCCCCCCCGATGGCGAAGCCCTGAAAGGGTGCCCTAATTTTCACCCTTCCCCGTTGGTCCGCACAAGTTCCCGCCCACCTTGCTCCGGCGTGCCATCCTGTATTACGCTTTTCACCGGTGGGGTCGCAAAGCCTCGCCACCGGCTAATTTCTTGTATGCCTCCGGCATTCGAATTGCAGCCTCCGACTACATCTGCCTTATCTGCGCAATCTGCGGATAGCCCGGTCCGGCGGCCCACGCGGCCCCGTCTGGGATACTGGGGGATACTGGGGGATACTGGTGTCAGACACTTAGGACTTCCTCACTTAGGACTTCCTCAGCCCCATCCATGGGACGGTTTGGCACATCTTACCAATTGCCCCATCCCCGTGTTCCCGGCCGTTTGGGGGAAGCCCTCCACTCGTTTTAAACGTTGACCTTGCCCTGATCCATAGGCTCCATCGAACTGCATGAAAAATCTGTTTATCCCCCTTGCAGTAGCCCTCTCACTCACTGGCAGCCTTTTCGCGGATGTTGCCTATGAATTCGCGCCGGATTGGCTCACACCCCGTTCGGGCAAACAGACCATCGGCAATAGCCATGGCGAGATCGGGGTTGATTCCGCCGGAAACGTTTATGTCAGCGTTCAGGACAAGGATGCAGGCATCCAGGTTTACGGGGCGGACGGCAAGTTCATCAGATCGCTGCCTCTACCTCCAACCATCCACGGCTTTGTCATCCGCAAAAGCGAGGAAGGGGAATTCATTTACGCCGCTGTTCTGGGCGAAGAGCGGGTCATCAAAGCCAAGCTGGACGGGACAGTTGTGCTAGAAATCCCAAAAACCGCCTTCCCTCCCGAGCAAGCAGCCAAACCCCTGAAACTTACCAACTGCGACGTGGCACCAAACGGGGATATCTATGTGGTCGACGGATATGGCCAGAGCTGGATTTTCCAGTTCGACAAGGCGGGCGCCTTCAAGAAGGTCTTTGGCGGCCCCGTAGAGCCCTACAACTTCAAGAATACCCATAAGATCTTCATTGATAACCGCTTTAGTCCCGCCCGTCTGTTCTGCTGTGATCGCGGCAACAACCGGATGCTCCATCTCGACTTGGACGGCAAGATCATTGGCATCATCGCTGACAAAGGCTTGCGCAGCCCAAGTGCGGCTTCGTTCTTTGGCGATCTGGTGTGCGTAGCGGAGATCGCCGGACGTGTTTCGATTTGGGACAAGGAAAACAAGATGGTGGCCGAATTGGGCGTCAACGACGCCAAGGGTCAAACCAACACACCTAACGTGGCACCAAAAGATTGGCAACAAGGGGTGGTCACTTCCCCGCACGGCATCACTTTCGACGCCAAAGGGAATATTTTGGAAACCGAGTGGAACCAGTTCGGCCGCGTGCTGCGCTGGAACCGTAAATGACCGGGAGCCTTGAGCGCTTCATTCTAGTACTTGCCGCAGGGGGGACCGTTCTGGCCCCCCTGTGTGCGTTTGGCCATAGTAGCGAGTTCATCCTGGCCAAAATCCGGACCCTCTCCCCCGG
>JAYVTN010000045.1:0-4122 GCA_043788785.1 Spartobacteria bacterium
GTCTTGAGCACCGAAGGCACCCCCAACCGATCCACCGCCGCCCGTAGCTCTCGCTCGCTGCTGACGGGAACAAATGCAGGGAGTGGCAAACCCGCGCCGACCAAAAACTCCTTCTCCCGCATCCGATGCTGGCAGATGTGCAGGACGTGTCCGGAAGGCCGCACAACGCAATGTTCGGCCGCCCAATGGACGCTCTGGACCGGGATATTCTCAAACTCAAAGGTGAGCACATCGACCCCGCGGGCAAACGCGCGTACGGCTTCGGCGTCCTCGTAATCCGCAGCCACTTCCAAATCCGCGATCTGACCCGTGGGTGTGCCGCTTTCCGGGGAGAATGTGTGGACCCGGTAACCCATCCGCCGCGCGGCAATGGCCAACATCCGCCCCAATTGCCCGGACCCCATGATCCCGACAGTGCTGCCGGGCAGGAAAATGCGTTCTGTGGAGTCGAGAGCCATCGGGTTAAGGAAGTTCTGAAGCGAGCACATCGGCGGTCTGTTTTTGGCGAAAACCCTCCAGCGCCTGGGAGTAGCGCGGTTCTTTGAGCGCCAGGATGCTCAATGCCAGTAAGCCGGCGTTCTTGGCTCCAGCCACTCCGATGGCCAACGTCGCTACGGGGATGCCCGCTGGCATCTGCACGATCGAGAGCAAAGAATCCACCCCCTTGAGCACCCGGCTTTCCACCGGTACCCCGAGAACCGGCAAGATCGTGTGGGCGGCGATCATTCCAGGTAAATGGGCCGCCCCACCGGCTCCAGCGATGATGACTTGGATCCCTCGCCCTTGGGCTTCCCTCGCAAACTCGGCCATCAGCTCCGGGGTGCGATGCGCGGAAACCACCCGGCGTTCAGTGGGCACCTCGAATTCTTCGAGGATATCCACAGCGTGTCGCATCGTTTCCCAATCGGATTTACTGCCCATTACGACAGCAACTAGGGGTGGGGTGGCTTTCATGGGGGCGTATTGGAGTCGTGGCCACGCTCTTTGGCAAGCGGCGGTTGGCCAAACTCGATTATTGCTTTGGGTGCCGCCCACATCCATGGAATCCTTTCCCCTCGCTCTATTCTCGCCAATCCAGCCGGCATGCTCACTTCCAATCTCATCCTTATCGGTTTCATGGGCTCAGGCAAATCCTCCATCGGCAGGCTCCTGGCTCAAAAACTCGGATACCGGTTTGTGGATACGGATCGTTTGGTGATCGAAGGCGCGGGCATGGACATCGCCCGGATCTTCGCCACTTACGGCGAGACTCATTTCCGGGATCTGGAAACAGCCGCGTTGGAATCCCTGGTTGGGATGCAAAGACAAGTCATCGCGACTGGCGGGGGCATCGTGCTGCGAGAGGGCAACCGGCAAATCCTGGGGCAGCTTGGGTGGGTCGTGGGGCTGCTGGCCAATGCGGCGGTCACCTTCAAGCGGGTATCGCGCAACACCAAGCGCCCGTTGTTGCACACCGAAGATCCCCGGGGCACCATTACCCGGATGATCGCCGAACGCGGGTCCCTCTACGAGAACACCGCCCGGTTCGTCGTGGATACCTCGGTTCTCACTCCGGAGCAGATTGTCGGGATTATCCTCCAAAAAGCGGAGGAACTCGGGCCCGCGTTGCCGTGAAAGAGGATCTAATCGCCTTTGCCCTCGAACTGGGGTTCGACCTCTGCCGAACGGCTGCCTGCCGCACCCCGGCCCACGCCCAAGAGTTCTTGGACTGGCTCGGTCAAGGCCGCGCTGGGGAGATGGCATGGCTGGAACGCAATAAACTGCGCCGCACCGATCCTCAAGCGGTGCTTCCCGGGGCCAAGTCGGTGGTCGTGCTGGCCCTCAACTACTGGAATCCTATCAGATCGGACGGATCGGTCAGATCCGTCGGATCAGCCGGATCAGCCGACCTTCCAGAGCCGGTGGGCGGGCGCATTGCCCGCTATGCCTGGGGAGATGATTACCACGATGTCGTCGAAGGAAAGTTGCGCCAACTGGATCAATGGCTCATCGCCCGGGGCGGCACCCAGCGCTACTACGTCGACACCGGGCCGATCCTCGAACGGGACTTTGCCGCTGCGGCCGGAATCGGCTGGCATGGCAAAAGCACCATGCTCATCCACCCAAGGATGGGCACTTGGTTCTTCTTAGCCGAGCTCCTAACCACCCTTGAGTTCGAGCCTGACGCGCCGATGAGCGATCATTGTGGCCGCTGTACCCGATGCGTGGACGCATGCCCGACCAATGCCATCACAGCTCCCCACCAGCTCGATGCGCGGCGCTGCATCTCTTATTTGACCATCGAACTCAAAGGCAGCATTCCCGAGGAGTTCCGTCCTTTAATCGGTAACCGGATCTACGGCTGCGACGATTGTCTGGACGCCTGCCCCTGGAACCGGTTTGCGCAGAGCTCCCGGGAAAGCGCATTTGCCGCCCGCCCTTTTGTGAGCGGGATGAGCCTCCGGGATTTCCTGGCCCTCGACGAGCCTGCGTTCAGGGCACTGTTCGCCAAATCGCCCATCAAGCGGATCAAACGCCGGGGATTTCTACGCAATGTCTGCGTGGCCTTAGGCAATGTGGGCGGCCCGGAAGACCTCCCAGCGCTCCAAAAGGCGGCCGCCGATCCCGAACCGTTGATCGCCGAGCACGCCCTCTGGGCTATCGAGCGGATCGGTCAACGTCTGCGCTTTTTGGCGCCAAACGAATAGCCGCGCAACGTGCGCACGCCGCTGCCGACTCCGCCAGCGGCCACCTTGTCCTCGTTGAAAACCGCCGAGTACACGTATGGGAAATTATCCAGCTTCAACCGGGGAATACTGGCGCCGATGAAGCGCTCGATGGCGCGGATCGCGTCGATTTCCTCGGCTGTAAACAACGTGAACGCATCCCCCACTGTCTGGGCCCGTCCCGTACGCCCGATCCGGTGGACGTAATCCTCCGGATGGGAAGGCACATCATAATTGATGACATGGCTCACGCCGGCGATATCCAACCCCCGGGCGGCGATATCGGTGGCCACCAGGACTTCGTACTTGCCCGATTTGAACCCTTCCAAGGCTTCCACACGCTCGTTCTGGGTACGGTTGGAATGCAAAGCCACGACGGCATGCTTCAGATCCTTGAGCCGGTGGGCGATCTTGTCGGCAAACACCTTCGTACTCGTAAAGATGATACAGCTCTCGAAATTGGTGCGCTCCAGCAGGGCGATCAGCAGATCAAATTTCTGGTCCTTGGCCACCGCGTACAGGGCGTGGGTGATCGTCTCTGCGGGCATCCGCCGGCCAATCTCAATCACCTCTGGATCCTTGAGGACCCAACTGGTCATCGTGGCGATCTCCGGAGGCAGTGTCGCCGAGAAAAACATGGTCTGCCGGTTTTTCGGGCATTGATCCACAATCCGGCGCACCTGCGGCAAAAAGCCCATGTCCAGCATGCGGTCGACCTCGTCGAGAACCAGGTATTGGATGTCCTTGAGGGAAACGTCCCCCTGCTCCATCAGGTCCAGCAGACGGCCCGGGGTGGCCACAATGACATCGGGGACCCTGCGCAGGTCCTCGCGCTGTTTTCCAAATCCCACACCTCCTTGGATCAAGGCAACTTCCAGCTCCATATACCGGCCGTAATCGCGAAAGGCCGTCTCCACCTGGGCCGCCAGCTCCCGCGTAGGCTCAAGCACCAGACAGCGGCACGCGCCGCGCCCCTTGAGCAAGCTGAGGATGGGTAAAGCGAAAGCCGCCGTCTTTCCGGTGCCCGTCTGGGCACTGCCCATCAGGTCCCTGCCTGAAAGAACCGCAGGAATTGCCCGCAACTGGATGGGGGTCGCATCGACGTATCCCATCGACTCGACTCCACGCTCAACGGCCTCCAGCAGGCCAAAATCCTTGAATGACATTCGTAAAACCTACAGCCAGAAACCATTGGGGCACAACAAGACATTTCCGTTTGCAAGCAGGTCCTTTTCCGTTTATATACCGCCGCGCCGAAACCCCCATCCTGCGACCGGCCATTCCATTCATTTATGTTCAAACGAATCCCCTTTGATAAAGTTAATTGGATCACCAGCAGCTTCCTCATCGGCACGCTGTTCCTCTCCCTGACGGCCGTTCCACTCTACATTTGGAAATTCGGCCTGGACTGGTTCCA
>JAYVTN010000046.1:0-5116 GCA_043788785.1 Spartobacteria bacterium
GCAACCCAGGGCGTTGCCCTGGGCTGGGGATAGATCAGGCCGTTGGCCTTCGAGACGGGCCGTTGGCGGGTGGGAATTCGGCCGTAGGCCCCTCGCCCCAAGGGGGCGAATAGGCCCACGGCCTGATTCCCACCTGCCACCTTCATCCTTCTTTCGCCCGTGCACATGGGCATTTTGGAGTGGCAACTCCTAACGCGACAGCCGAAAGTTGGCCATTGGCACGGGAGCAGTTTTCCGTGGGACCCCCGTGGGCAACTGCTCGAGGCCTATCATCTTTCCAAATCCCGATTCTTTGCCCGACCTATTTGCCAACCCAGAGCCCGCCCCGGGTTCGCCCGCCGATGCGCGCGTGCCGCTGGCGCAACGCATGCGCCCAATCTCCCTGGCCGAATACACAGGCCAAGAGCACATCCTTGCGCCCGGAAAACTGCTGCGCCGGGCCATCGAAGCGGACCGGATTTCCTCGATTATCGTTTTTGGCCCACCCGGCACCGGGAAGACGACCTTAGCGGAGATCATAGCCAGGGCGACCGCGTCGCGGTTCGAGCGCCTCAGTGGGGTAGAGAGCAATGTGGGCGATCTGCGGCGGGTCATCGCCACGGCAACCCAGCGGTTGGCCAATACAGGGCAGAAAACGATCTTGTTCATCGACGAGATCCATCGCTGGAACAAGGCCCAGCA
Source organism: Spartobacteria bacterium (assembly GCA_043788785.1). Lineage (GTDB taxonomy): Bacteria > Verrucomicrobiota > Verrucomicrobiia > Chthoniobacterales > Chthoniobacteraceae > CAIURC01. The sequence continues at coordinate 682 of JAYVTN010000046.1, forward strand.
GGATGTGCTCTTGCCCGATGTCGAACGCGGCACCGTCCGGTTGATCGGGGCGACCACCCATAATCCGTTCTTTTACATCAACAGCCCCTTGGTATCGCGTTCACAGGTCTTCCAACTGGAACCCTTAAGCCCCGAGAATCTGATGGGCTTGCTCGGACGGGCCCTGGCGGACCCCGTGCGCGGACTGGGCTACCTGCGGGTAAATGCCCGCGAGGCGGCCCTCAGGCATCTAGCCGTGACCGCAGACGGGGACGCCCGCAAGGCACTCAATGCCTTGGAATTGGGAATAGTCACCACGGCCCCGGGCCCCGACGGCACTATCGAGTTCACGCTGGCGGCCGCTGAGGAGAGCATTCAGAAAAAAGCCATCGTTTACGACGGCGAAGGCGACCAGCACTACGACACCATCAGCGCCTTCATCAAATCCATGCGGGGCAGCGACCCGGATGCCACCCTGTACTGGCTGGCAAAAATGCTTTACGCCGGCGAAGAGGTCCGGTTTATCGCACGCCGAATTGTGATCTGCGCGAGCGAGGACATCGGGATGGCTGATTCCCAAGCCCTCGTGGTGGCAGTTGCCGCGCAACAAGCTGTGGAATTCATCGGATTACCGGAGGCGCAAATCCCTTTGGCGCATGCCGCCGTTTACCTGGCCACCGCCCCCAAGAGCAACCGGACGTACGCGGGACTTCTGGCGGCAAGAGCGGAAGTCGAGAAGGGAGTCACGCTGGCGGTGCCCAAGCATTTGCGGGACAAACACTACAAAGGCGCTGAGCAACTGGGAGTCGAAGGGTACAAGTACAGCCATGATTACGAGGGCGCGTACGTGCCCCAAGCGTACCTGCCCGAAGGCCGCCGGTATTACGACCCCAGTGAACAAGGGTTTGAAAAACGGGTGAAGGAACGCTTGGAGTATTGGCGGGCGCTCCACGCGGGGAAAGCGGTATAGCTATCGACCCGCAAGGCTGAAGGCTGAAGGTTGATTTATGAAGGAGAGCAGTCGAGCCCCCTTCATCCATCATCCTTAAGTTTTCGTGTATTTCGTGCTTTTCGTGAAATTGGACCGCCGTTTTCAGGTTAAAAAACGTCTTTGTATCCGCAGATGGCGGATGACCGCAGATAGGGGTCCTTGGAGATGGGTGTTCGGGCAGCCTCAGAGTTCCCGAGCATCTGCGTAATCTGCCTAATCTGCGGACAAAAAGGCACCGCACCTACTCCGGCTTCAAGCCGCAGGAGACTGCTTCCAAGAAGCTCGGATAGCGGGGCCCCCAGCCCAGCCCCCGCAACTTCGTGTTACTGACCCGTTTATTGGTCCAACCCCGTTTCCGGTTCAGATCGATAGGACCCGAAGGGGGCACGGGTTGGTGGAAGTGCCCGGCTAACCACTCGTAAATCGCGCGCTGCTGGAGGGGCCTATCATCGCCCACATTGTAGAGTCCGCCTGTTTTCGCCTCGACCATGCACCACAAAGCCGTCGCGATGTCTTCCTGATGGACCTGGTTGATCCAACGGGTTCCGTCGCCTTCGATTACCGCTTCCCCGCATAGGAATTTCTTGAGCAAAACCGAGCGGCCCGGCCCGTAAATCCCCCCAAGCCGGGCAACCATGCCACCGGCCCCGACCACCAATCTCTCGGTTTCGCGCAAAATCCGGCCGGTTTCCCGGTCCGGTTCGGCCGGACTCTCCTCGGTGACCCATTCCCCGGAGGTTTGAGCGTAAACCGAGGTGCTGCTAGTAAAAACCAGCGTGTCCGGGTTGGAAACTTCCAAGAGATTGCGCGCGCCCTCCAGATAGACCGAGCGGTATTGATCAACCCCGCCCCTGCCAGAGCTGGCACAATGGATGACCACCTGCGCCCCGTGCAGGCCAGGGCACACCGCCAAAGCGTCCCGGCTGGTGATATCGCAAGCCACGACCTCGTAGGGTTCCTCCGCCAGCAAACTCGCCGACTGGGCCGAGTGCGTGGCTCCGGTCACCTTCCAGCCTTGCCGCTCAAAGAGCCGGGCGGTGGCCACCCCAACGAACCCGCATCCCGCAATGATGATTTTTGGCATCAGTGGGAACAAAAAGCGGAAATCGGAAATCTAAAAGCAGAAACGGACGGGAAGAGTGAAGGTTGATGGATGATGGATGAAGGGGCGCATCCGCATACCAGCCCAGGGTGCAACCCTAGGAACGGCGATGGCGAAACGGTGCGTTCTGAAGGAACGCCGCATGCGGTGGATCTTTGCGCCTTGGCGAGACGTTGTGTGAGAATCCCCGCCCTCCCTCGTCCCGCGAGCCGGTCTCACGCAATGTTTGGGTTAGACTCACACGGGTCCCAGCCCCTAGCCCAAATCCTCCGTCCATAGCGTGAAAAAAGGGCCGGTGGGTTTCACGCAAGAGCTGGGTTTGGTGGGGAAGTCCAAAGAGGTGCTAGAGTGTCTGACACCAGTGTCCGCCAAGAGGTGCTAGAGTGTCTGACACCAGTGTCCGCCCCATCAGTGTCGCGATAAGTCCCACAACCATAGCGTGTTGAATGGGGGCTGAATCTTGCAACGCCAAGGCGCCACAAGAATCCGCCCCGGATCGGTCCGCGCCTCCCACGGAGAAAGTGCTTGCGAGAGCAGGCAGATCGACCGCAAGTGCCTCCTTCCCAAGCACTTGACCTATGGCGAAATCTTGTAACGCCCGAACCGGCTTGGAGCTCTTCCGGCCCTTGCTGTAGCCGCTACTAGCTCCCATGGCGGCATGCCGAGTCCACATGAAGAAAAAAGAGCGACCTGATGTTCAAGGGGTGGACGCTCAGGCCAACGGGCATTCCCTTTGAGCCAAGCCTTCAGCTGTCCCTGTCCAAGAGGCGGCCTACCAGTATCTGTTCCCAGCCCCCTCCGGGACGGTCCCGAAAACACGTGGCCATCCCGGAGGCAGCCCCGCGTTGCCTATCGGGGGAGTTTCGGCGGGAACTCTTGGCAAATCGCCCGGGGAGCTCTGCCGGTCGATGGTAGCCCAGCAGGGGGCCGTTTGGGGCCAGTTTGCCCGCAGTCCCTCTCCCCGGCTCCAGGTGGCAGCGGGGTCCTTCGAATTCAGTGGCGAGCTCTACACTTTTGTGGCTGCCGCTTCCATATCCCCGCGATGGCGTTTGCGGTTCTTGGACGGGACTTCCTCGTATAAACGCAGGTTGAGCTTGGCCGCCGCTTCCTGCGTGAGCACACGGCGCGCGGCCACCAGCACCTTGTTCATCCCACCTGGCACCACAAACAGTTCCCCGCTCATGAGACCCTCGTAGGCGGATTTGGCGACTTCCTGGGGCGCGCTCAAGGGCTGGGTTTGGAATGCCCGGGTCCCTTCCATGCCTGCTTTTGGGAAAAAATCTGTGTCGGTCGCTCCGGGACAGAGCGCCGTAACCGTGATGGGTGTGCCTTCCATTTCAATGGCCAACGCTTCGCTCCAGGAGAGCACAAAGGCTTTGGTCGCGTGGTAGACCGCCATCCGCGGGCCCGGGGCAAACCCGGCAATCGAGGAGGTGTTCAGGATGCGACCACGACCGCGGGCAATCATGGGTGGAAGAAAGAGTTTGGTAAGCCGTAGCATGGCTTCGACGTTGAGGTGCAACATCGAGAGGTCGTGTTCCAAGGGGATTTCCCAGAACTTTCCGCAGCAACCCCGTCCGGCATTGTTGACCAGGATATCCACTGTGATGGACGCCTGTTGCAAGGCATCGAAAATCGCGGATGGAACCCGCGGATCTTCCAGGTCCCCGGCTATGATTCGGACCGAAGCGGAATAGGTCCGGGTCAATTCGGCAGCGATGGCTTCCAACTCCGTATAGACCCGGGCCACAAGGACCAGGGGATGGCCCTGCCGGGCAAACTCATGGGCCAAGTGAAGCCCGATGCCGCTTGAGGCTCCAGTGATAAGTGCTGTGTCAGGGTTCATATCAAAGAATACATCGGATGCCGTTCCGGATTCGGTCCCCTGCGGGGGCAATGCGGGGGCAATGCGGGCTCCGACAGGATGGGCGTGCGCTCCGTTCTCCGGACTTGACCGGCCCCCGGGGCTTGCTAAATTTTTCTAGTCTCAATTTCGGGCTGTGGCTCAGCTTGGTAGAGCGCTTCGTTCGGGACGAAGAGGCCGCGGGTTCGAATCCCGCCAGCCCGACCATGCCGCAGCTAGGCATCCCGTGGATGCGTCCTCCTTGTGGGGCCTCTGAGCCGAAACCCGAAACATTTCGAGAGCCACTGCACCGGACGGCAGCCCATGCTAGGGCTTCGCGGGCGTTTTTTGGACAGGATTGCCGCGCTTTGGGGAATCCATATTCGGGAGTCAGATACCTCCGGCAAAGCCGGAGGCTTGGAATTGTGAGCCGCTCAAAGCGGCAGTTCTAATTTACGCTCTTTCTTGTTGGTTGGTTTTTTGTTGCTCACGTCGGGGAATTCGAGCTGGTCGCGTCGCC
>JAYVTN010000047.1:0-3660 GCA_043788785.1 Spartobacteria bacterium
CCGCTCCCCAGTCGGAGGCCGCTCCCCACTCGGAGGCTGCTCTCCACTCGGAGGCTGCGCTCCAGTCGGAGGCTGCTCTCCAGCCGGAGGCTGCTCCCCACTCGGAGGCTGCTCCCCAGTCGGAGGCTGCTCCCCAGTCGGAAGCTGCTCCCCAGTCGGAAGCTGCTCCCCAGTCGGAAGCTGCTCCCCAGCCGGAAGCTGCTCGGCTGCCGCTCGTTGCTCCTGAACCCGGGGCAGACCACGCATAGCGGCGGTTCTGACTAGCTAACGTTTATTCTCGCAGATATCGCGGCGACCTAACGGGGGCTACTGTCCTCGTCGCCGGTCAGGCGTAATTGCGGGCGGCTGTGTAGCAAGCAAAGCGCCGTTGGAAGGGCAACGTTTGTGCCATCCCACAGGGGTCCAGGACCCCCTTGTCCGTGTGTGTCCCTTCACAAGACTCCAAGACGGTCCTGGGGGAATCGCCGCTCCCAACCACAGCGGCACCCCGTGCAGCTTACTTTTCGGGGACGATTTGTTTGACTGCCTTCAGATCCTTGTAACTGGATATGTAGGCTTCCACCGTGTACCGCTCACCTGGCGCCATGTCTCGGGTGGAGACCGATACTGAATACTCCAGGCGTTCATTGGGGTTAACGGCCACGACCGTGGGTTCGCTCGAAAAGGCCTGATCTTCAGACCATTGTTCGAGGAGCTTCCCTGACGAATTCCTCACCAGAACCTCGATCCGCTGGGTGCTCGGGAACTCCAACTGCCTAAGCCGCCCGCCGGTATTGATCAAAGCCAATGTGGTTTTTAATTGCCGCACCTCGGAAAGTTTAAGCGGCATCGGATCGAGGGTCAGAGTCAGGGTCAGATTTTTCCAGTGGGTCGAAGCCTTATTCTCTGGCTCCTTAGAACCCTGGAAGTAACGCCACGGCTTGAGAATCCCGGCCCATATTCCCGGGGGGGTAACTGCGGGTTTCGCGGGCGCCGGAAGTTCCGCCCCAAAGCCGGCGGCAGCACCGAAGCCGAGTAGTAACAACACAATGAGCCGTCGGTTCATTCGGGATCAATACGCTACCGGGATGCCGAGTTGCAAATCGGTTTTATTACGCGACACTCGGCGGCCATGAGATTGATGCGTTTCCTCCTCCTTGGGTTGCTAGCATGCAGCTTCCTTGCAATGGCCAAGAAGCAGACATTGATGGTCCGCTTCCACGTCGAGGCTAATGGCCATGACGGGGCGTCGTTCGTGACCCCGGCCAAGTTTCACAATCCAAACCGCGACGGATTCGTGGAGCGGGTCGCTTCAATTTCGGAGCGCAATATCGTCGGAGTGTTCCCGGTCAGTGCGGCCGATGGCAGTTTTGGATGCGCTTTTAAGTTGGATTACCAGGGCACCTTACGCCTGCAGACTCTCAGTACCGAAAAACGTGGCTCCAGCATTTTGGGTTTTATCAACACTGCCTTGGGCAGTCATCCTGTTGTGGATATGGTCATTGATAAGCCAATCACCGATGGAATCATTTTCATCCCTCGTGGGCTAACTCAGCTCGAGATCGACCAGTTACAGAAAGATTTTCCAACGCTTGGCAAGAGTCAGAAGCGGGGTTGATACCTTCATGTCTCAGATGGTTGACGACGCGGGCTCCCGTCCGTTGATGGGTAATGCCACGGTATGAACGCCGATTTCCCCACACTTTTCGGGGCGGTGGCGCCGGTCTTTCTGATCGTCGGCTCGGGCTACGCCATCCGTCGGATTGGATGGCTCAACGCCGAAGCGGACGCGTCGCTGATGCGCGTGATCGTCAATGTCCTCTTCCCGTGTCTGATACTGGACACCATCCTGGGCAATTCTGCATTAGCGAAGACCGGGAATGTGTTTCTGGCTCCGGCCGTGGGTTTCGGAACTGTATTGGCTGGGTTTTTCTTAAGCTATCTGGCGGCCCCTTTGTTTGGTATTCGCGAGAGCCGCCAGCGCCGGAGTTTTGCGTTCACTGCGGGTCTCTACAATTACGGGTATGTGCCCCTGCCCTTAATTCAAAAGCTATTTGACCCAGAGACAACCGCAGTTCTCTTTGTTCACAATGTCGGGGTGGAAATTTGTCTGTGGAGTGCCGGAATCATCATGTTGGCGGGATCCAAGACCCCCGACGGCCAAAAGTTTCATCCACGCCAGGTATTCAACGCGCCCGTCTTGGCCATTCTTAGCGCGTTGGCGCTCCACTTCGCCGGAGCCCGGTATTGGCTTCCCCACGTGGTCTTGAGTGCCTCTCATAGCTTGGGGGCAGCAGCCATCCCCTTGGGATTAGTCCTTACGGGCGCCACATTTGCAGACCAGATGCGCCAGCTGTCGGTTAGAAATGGCTTGGGCATTTCGGTGGGAGCACTGGTTTTGCGTACATTGGCACTGCCCCTCTGTATGCTTGCGCTGGCCCGCTGGTTGCCCTGTCCGATCGAACTGCGGCGAATCATCGTTATTCAATCCGCGATGCCTTCGGCGGTCATTCCGGTTCTGATTTGCAAGCACTACGAGGGCGACCCAGCTGTGGCTATGCGTATCGTCTTGGTCACTTCATCTGTCGCTCTCGTTTCAATCCCGCTCTGGATCCAGTTAGGGCTCTGGTGGATTCAATAACCCGGACGCTTGGCGGTACCTTCAGTCATGGCGGGTCCGAACGCACGCTCACGGGCATCCCCGGCTCCGGTCCCCTCCCCAACATATCCTTCCGTGGTTGAACTACCTTGGTTGGGGCCCCATCCCTGCGCCCCTTCTGCCCGGGACGGAGATCCATGTGGGAAACGAAGACTACGGAACCCGGGCATTGGCAATCTGGTGCAGTAACGCGTTGAGCCCACGGCGGCGATGAATCCGCCTCTTGCGCTCTACAACTGTGAGTCCAATGATGCTCGCTCCAAATGCCAGGCCAAGCAGGAGGGCCGCCCGGCGTACTGGATGGTCAACGGCCGGAGGTACACTCACTACCCCGTTTAAATCCGCTACCGCCGGCTTTTCCCGGTACCGCCCATGCTTGGGCAACACCCGGGAAACGAATTCCTCTGTGAGAGCATGTAACGCGGCCTGCATCTCCTGGCCTCGCAACGGAATACCGTGCCCTGTTGCCGCTATTGAAGGATGCATTGCCGAGAGCTGCTCAAGGCTCACGTGCGCGGCCTTCCAATCACTGGTAAAATAGGCCGGGGGGCCGTGCAGGAGCGGGACTTGGTTGAGGACAGCCCAAAGGGATTCCTGATTAACCGTCGTGAACGCATCACCGGCAATCAGTACGCGATCAATCTCCCGGAAAAGGGATACGTGGCCAGGCGTATGTCCCGGAGTATGGAACCAATTCCACCCGGGTGCCCCAGGGACATTCCCGTCCTTGGGGAGAGCTTGCACATGACTTCCCAATACGATCGGGCCCCGCGGGTACAAGCCAGAAGCCCACGAGAAGAGACCGCCGCCGACGCCCGGTTCGGCTGGCGGATAACTGGAGCGCCCTGTGAGATAGGGCAATTCGAGTTTATGGGCGTATACCGTCACGTTCCAGTGCTCAAGCAGGTCGTGGAGCCCGCCCACATGGTCAAAATGTCCGTGGGTGAGAATGATGGCAGCCGGTTTGCTGCCCACTCCAAACCGTTGCTCGGCCGCCCGCCGGATCCTTCGGCCAAATCCCG
>JAYVTN010000048.1:0-3466 GCA_043788785.1 Spartobacteria bacterium
AGCCAAGCCTTGGCCAATCTACAGGGGGCTTATCTCGAAGCCGCACAATTCAAAGGCCGGATCGGGCAATCCGCCCGGACGCTCTTGGAGTGCCTGGAATTTGAGAAAGCGCTCAGCCTCCAGATCGAACGTCTGGGCCACTACGCGAGCCTGCGCTCGACCGAGGACGGCGCCAATGCCGAGAACCTCAGCCGCGAGTCCCAGTACGAAAACCTGATGACCCGGATCGGGGAAGCATTCGCCTTCATGGCCCCGGAGATCATGGCCATCGAAGACGCTACATTTGAAGCGTACCTTGCCGATCCGGTCTTGGCTCCGTGGCAGGTTTCCCTGCGCAAAATGCGCCGGCTAAAGCCCCACACCTTGACGGCCAACGAGGAACGCCTGCTCGCGCTCGGGTACAGTGCCTTGCGAGGCCATTCGGAGACCTTCTCCCAGCTCACCAATGTCGATATGCAGTTCGGGACGGTGGCTGATGAAACCGGGCAAGCCGTTGCGCTAAGCCAGTCCAGCTTTTCCTCTTTTTTGGTCAAACGCGATCCCGAGGTTCGCAAGCGCGCTTTCCATAGGTTCTACACGGAGTTCGGGGATCACCAGTTCACGCTGGCTTCCAGCTTGGCCAGTTCCATCAAGGCCGACGTGTTCAACGCGCGCGCCCGCAATTACACCAGCGCCCGGGAAGCGGCACTCTTCCACGATGACGTGCCCGTTTCGGTGTACGACAATCTGGTTTCCACCGTGCGGGCCAATCTCGACCCGCTGCACCGTTATTATGCGTTGCGCAGACGGGTGCTCCAGCTCCCCGAAATCCACCAGTACGACACCTACGTCCCTATCGTTGACCGGGTCGATTCCCGCGTTTCCTTCGATGAAGCCACCGACCAGATTCTCGCCGCACTGGCGCCTTTAGGCGAGGAATATTGCCGCACGCTCTCCGACGGCCTGCGCAGCCAACGCTGGTGCGACCGGTTCGAGAGCAAGGGCAAACGCAGCGGGGCTTTCAGCTCTTCGAGCTACGGCAATCCACCCTTCATGATGATGAACTACAAGGACGACGTCTTTTCCGATGTCTACACCTTGGCTCATGAAGCCGGCCATTCCATGCATAGCTGGTATGCGCAACGGGAGCAGACCTTCCAAGACTACTCATACCCGATTTTCCTCGCCGAGGTAGCTTCCACCTTCAACGAGGAATTGCTCACCCACCATCTCCTGGCGCAGACGCAGGAACCGCGGATGCGCGCGTATCTCATCAGCCGCCAGATCGATGATATCCGGGGCACCGTCTATCGCCAGACCATGTTCGCCGAGTTCGAGAAACTGGTCCACGCCATGGAAGAAGCCGGCGAGCCCCTGACATTGGACACGTTCCGGAGCACGTACCGGGGGTTGCTCGAAACCTACTTCGGGCCCGAGTTCGTCCTGGATGCCCAGCTTGACCTGGAATGCTTGCGGATCCCGCATTTCTACAACGCCTTTTACGTTTACAAGTATGCCACCGGCTTGAGCGCGGCTGTGAGCCTCGCGCAGCAGGTTCTCGGTGGGGGAAGCGTTGAACGCTATCTCGGATTCCTCAAGAGTGGCGGCTCCAATTATCCGCTTCCCACGCTGGCCGAGGCAGGGGTCGACATGTCGAGTCCGGCCCCGGTCGAGGCGACGTTGCGGCTTTTTGCAGATCGCGTGACTGAACTGGAGAATCTCCTCGGATCATGATTGAAGGCCACGAACGCACGCTCCTAGCCGCCCAAGGTTATTGTGAGCTGGGCATGTTCACCGAATCCATCGAGGAACTCGATTCCTTGCCCGAGGACGTCCAAGGCATGTCGGCAGCCATCGAGCTGCGCGTGGTGGTTCTCATGCAAGCCAAACGCTGGAAAGCGGCCTTGGGCGTCTGCAAGGACTTTTGCAAGCTCGAGCCGCGGCGATCCACCGGCTACATCCATGCCGCTTACTGCCTGCACGAGATGGGTCGCACCGATGATGCGCGCCAGTGCCTGCTAAGCGGTCCTGCCGAACTCCACATGGAGCCGACCTACCACTATAACCTGGCTTGCTACGAGTGTCGGCTGGGCAATCTCGACATTGCGCGCGCCCATTTGGAAAAAAGCATCGCATTGGACAAACACTACCGGGACTTCGCCAAGACCGACCCCGACTTGGCCCCGCTCCGCGAGGAGCCGCCCGTTCCCTAGTATTCTTTGCCCGCCCGGTTCCTCCGCCGGAACCGCCCCTGAATGGATCCCTCCCGCATTGCCGCTATCTTTGAAGAGAACTTTGCCCTTCGCGGCGAACTCGGGGCATCCCTTTCCATCTGGCAAGACGGCCAGCCGGTTCTCAGTTTGGCCCATGGATTCCAGGACCGCGAAAACACCCAGCCATGGACGGCTAACACACCAGTGCTGTTCTGGTCAGCGACCAAAGCGCTTTCCGCCGCCTGTGTCCTGCATGCCTGTGAACACCATGCTGTGCCGCTCACCAGCCGCGTTGCCGATTTGTGGCCCGAATTCGCGCATGCGGGAAAAGAGTCGGTGACCTTGGCTGAGGTTCTCTCCCATCAGGCGGCGCTTCCTGCGTTGTCCACGGCAGTGTCTGTGCTCGACTACGAGGCCGTTGTCCATGCGCTGGCCCACGAAGCGCCGCATTGGTCGCCTGGGCAGGGGCACGGATATCATCCGCGCACGTTCGGCTTCCTGATTGAAGAGATCCTGCGCCGGATTACTGGCGGCATTCCGTTGCGGACCTATTGGCGGGAACACTTCGCCCAGCCCCTCAACCTCGATCTGTGGATCGGGGTCAATCCAAAGCAGGCCGACTCGGTCGCCCCCGTCTTTCCCGCGCGTTCCGCCCCGCCCAAAGAGGATCTTTTCTACAGCGCCTTCCTTGCCTCAGGGTCGTTGACGGCACGCGCCTTTGCTTCCCCGCGCGGACTCCACAGTGCCACCACCATGAATACTCCCGAGGCGCGCACCGCCTCGTTGCCAGCCTTTGGAGGGATCGGTACGGCTGATTCCCTCGCCAAATTCTACGCCATGCTGGCCGAGGGCGGCAGCCTGGACGGCCTCTCATTTTTTAACGCAGACAGCCTCAAGGCGATGACGACCACCCTCGCCCAAGGACCCGACCGGGTTTTGCAGATCGATACCGCCTTTTCTGCCGGGTTCATGCGGGATCCCGTGGGGCCGCACGGGAAGTTGCGCTCCAACTTCGGGCCTTCCTTGAGTGCGTTCGGGCAGCCGGGGGCTGGAGGCAGTCATGCCTTTGCGGATCCCGAGCATCGGATTGCTTTTGCCTATCTCATGAACCAGATGGAGCCAGGCGTTTTGCCCAATGCCAAATCGCTCCTCCTGGTGGATGCGCTCTACTCGAATTAGCCCGACTTTCGCTACTGGGAACGATTTTTGCCAATTTTTGCGGGGCAATGCTTCGGGAACCCGCATAAACACAAGGCCTGGTTTCAAAAGTCGGT
>JAYVTN010000049.1:0-4044 GCA_043788785.1 Spartobacteria bacterium
GGGGATAGATCAGGCCGTTGGCCTTCGAGACGGGCCGTTGGCGGGTGGGAATCCGGCCGTAGGCCCGTCGCCCCGAGGGGGCATTCCGGCCGTAGGCCCCTCGCCCCAACGGGGCATTCCGGCCGTAGGCCCGTCGCCCCGAAGGGGCATCGCTAGCCCCAGCCCAGGGCAACGCCCTGGGATGCGGGCCCCACAGACGGCGGAGCCCTGAAAGGGCGCCTTAATCTCAGTTCCAGGGGGTTAGCGCTTATGGGGTGCAACCCTGGGTATTGGGCCCCAACAATCCCGCGTTCTGAAGGAACGCCGCATATCGTCAAATGGCCAATGCGCGCTCAACCAACCTCTATCCGGCGTTTCTTCAGGACGCACCTTGCAGGATTTCCCCAGCGGAGGAGATCGGAACAAACGAACTTCGCGCAACGGGGATCTTCGCGGCTTGGTTGGCGCAAATAACCGGCTTTTCAACCGAATACCCTTCCTACATCCTGCCCTCCATGGTGCAAGTGAAACTCATGAAGTGGGGAAAATGGGTCACAAGAGAGATTGGCAAGCGCCTTTTCATGGCATCGCCGCCGTTCCGGGGCTGATGTCTTTCAACCCTCCGGGCTGGGGTCCAGGTATGCCGGCCCATGCCACATGCCCAGAACACGGGCTTGCTGGCCCATGCCACTTGCTCGCGCCCTTCCGGGCGGTCCCCCGTCCTCCCCCGGTCATTTAGGATTTGACGGGCAAGGCGGCTTTCTCCACTTTCGCCCCCCTTTCTATGCGACACACCATCTCGGTATTGGTCGAGAACAAGTTCGGGGTGCTCACGCGCATCGCCGGGATGTTCAGCGGCCGCGGCTTCAACATCGACACGCTCAATGTTGGCCCCACGCTTGACCCATCGACCTCACGGATGACCATTGTCGTGCGGGGCGATGACACCGTGCTCGAGCAGGTGACCAAGCAGCTCGACAAGCTCATCGACGTCATCGAGATCCAGGACTTCCGCGATGACGAGTATGTGGATCGCGAATTGGTTCTCATGCGGGTGAGCGTCAATGCCGAGACCCGGGCCGAAGTCATGCAAATCTGTGACATCTTCCGGGCCAAGATCATCGATGTTCAGCACAAGAATCTCGCCATCGAAATCACCGGTAACGAGAGCAAGCTCAACAAGTTCCTCATGCTCATGGCACCTTTCGGGATCGGTGATTTGACCCGTACGGGCAAAGTCGCTCTCGCCCGGCGCTCCGAGTAATCCTGCTGTTTTTTAATCCAACCCAAATCCACCCACATGCCTGCTAAAATTTACACCGACAAAGACGCCGACCTCAAAGTGCTCAAGGGCAAGACCTGCGCCGTGATCGGCTTTGGCTCCCAAGGCCACGCCCACGCCCTGAACCTGAAGGAATCGGGGGTGAAGGTGATCATCGGGCTTTATGCCGCCAGCCAGTCCCGCAAGGTCGCAGCGGAAAAGGGCTTTGAAGTCTTCGACACGGCCGAGGCCGTCAAGCGCGCGGACGTGATCTTCGTGGCGGTTCCCGATACCAAGATCCCAGCCGTTTTCAACGCGGACATCGCTCCCAACCTTACTAAAGGCAAGACGCTGCTCTTCAGCCACGGGTTCGCGATCCATTTCAAGACCATCACGCCTCCCAAGGACGTGGACGTCATCATGGTGGCTCCCAAGGGCCCGGGCCACATCGTGCGCCGCCAATACACCGAAGGCAAAGGCGTGCCAGCCATTATCGCCGTTTACCAGAACCCGAGCAAGTCGGCCAAGAAGACTGCTTTGGCTTGGGCCAAGGGCGTGGGCGGCACCCGCGGTGGCGTGATTGAAACCACTTTCAAGGAAGAGACCGAGACCGATCTCTTTGGCGAACAGACCGTGCTCTGTGGCGGTGCGTCCGCATTGGTTCAGGCCGGGTTCGAAACCCTGGTTGAAGCCGGATACTCGCCAGAGATGGCATATTTCGAGTGCTTGCATGAGCTCAAGCTCATCGTGGATTTGATGAACGAGTCCGGGATCGCAGGAATGCGGTTCTCGATTTCGGAGACGGCCAAGTGGGGGGATGTGTCAGTGGGACCCAAGATCATCGACGCCGGCGTTAAGAAGCGCATGAAGGCCGCACTCAAGAACATCCAGAACGGCAAATTCGCCAAGGGCTGGATCGCGGAGTATGAAGGTGGCTACAAGAACTACAAGAAGCTTTTGGCAGCCGGTGAAAAGCATGCCATTGAGAAGACCGGCCAACGCCTGCGTGGGTTGATGCCTTGGATCCAGAAGAAGAACCTCAAGGGCGCCCAAGCCGCTTACTAAGCGCGCGAACCATCGCTAGATTTTACCGGCTATCCACGGAAGCTTTGCTTCCTGGATAGCCGGTTTCTTTTTGGGCACCCCAAACCCGCGCCGAAGGTGCCCCAACCCATCAGCCCCGGGCAACGCACGGGGGGGAATGGACAAAACGGTCCTCGCCCTGAAAGGGCAGAACGCGCCGTTCGGGTGGGCATTCAGAGCCGATGATCAGAATTCTATACCTGGAACCGCGCCGTAATGCCCTTTCAGGGCTCAAAAATGTTTGCGAAATCGGTTCCCCGGGCGTTGCCCGGGGCTGATGGCTGGTTGCACCTTCGGTGCGGTAAGATTCGCCGGTCAGAGGCGCGGGCCGGTCGCCCCCCCCCCCGACCCAACGGCCCCCATCCCCCCTGATAAAGTGGCAGACACTTTGGCCCGCCCCACCGGGCAACGCCCGGGGGGGGAATGGACAAAACGGTCCTCGCCCTGGAAGGGCAGAACGCGCCGTTCGGGTGGGCATTCAGAGCCGATGATCAGAATTCTATACCGGGAACCGCGCCGTAACGCCCTTGCAGGGCTCAAAAATGTTTGCGAAATCGGTTCCCCGGGCCTATTGCGCGATCCGGTCATCCAAAGATTGCCGGTGGCCGCCGAATCAGGCAGCGTTTGCGGCCCAATGTCCTCATCCAAAGTCCTTACCCTTGGTCATTCGCCCGATCCGGACGACGCTTTCATGTTCTATGCCCTCGCGGAACACAAGATCCCGACCCATGGTTGGACATTCGAGCACACGCTCCAGGACATCCAGACCCTCAATGAGCGCGCGACCCGGGGTGAGCTGCACATTTCAGCCATCTCCATCCACGCGTACGCTTACGTCCTCGACAAGTACGCGTTGCTGCCTTGTGGGGCCAGCATGGGCGATGGCTATGGACCGATGCTCATTGCCCCGGAACGGACGCCGGTTCCAGATTTGGGCGACGAGGCGGCTCTGAAGGCCTGGTTGAGCGGACGCAAAATCGCTGTGCCCGGCACCATGACTAGCGCCTATCTCGCCTTACAGCTCTTTATGGGGGCGGTTGATTTTGTCGTGGTGCCCTTCGATGAAATCTTTGATTACGTGGCCTCCCGGAAGGCCGATGTCGGTTTGATCATCCACGAAGGCCAATTGACCTATGAGCGCGATGGCTTCCGCAAAATCGTGGACTTGGGCGAATGGTGGAAGAATCTCACGGGCTTGCCCTTACCTTTGGGCGGGAACGTGATCCGTAAGGACATCGCCCCGGAGAATCGCAGCGAGATCAACGGGGTACTGCGCGAAAGCATCCGGTTTGGCTTGGAGCACCGCGAGGACGGGGTCGCACACTCAATGCCATTGGCCCGCGGGATGGATACAATCTTGGCGGACAAATTCATCGGGATGTATGTCAACGAGTACACGCTCGATTACGGGGACTCCGGCCGGCAGGCGATCCGCGAATTCCTGGGCCGTGCGCACGCGGCGGGCCTGATCCCGGCCCCGGTGGAATTGGAATTTGTCGAATAGGGAGGCGGGAGGGGGGGCGTTGGCAGCCGGTGGGTTTCACGCTAAGTGCGCAACGGCACCACGTTTCGGAGTAGCCGTGGTGGGTCGGCCAAGTGTCAGAATTCTTCCGTCCACCACCGACCGCCGGAAATACAGAGTGCCGAGTCTGGAGTGGGGATCTGGATTTAATGCCGGCAAGTCCCAGGGCAACGCCCCATAAGCGCTAACCCCCCGGGAC
>JAYVTN010000050.1:0-4626 GCA_043788785.1 Spartobacteria bacterium
CTCGTCCGGTTTGTTTTTGGCCTCACCCTGGGGGCGAGCCGGTGCCCGCCCTTCCAAGGAACGCATCCAATCGGGAATCAATCACTTGCCCTTGAGCCTGAGACTTCAACTGCCGAATTTAGGCTAAACCGCCCAGGACTGGATGCCCGGGGTCCGCGGAATGGGTCTTGGGGGACCTTGAGCGCCACGTCCATCCCAGCCTCAACCCCTATAATCCCCTCTGAAATCCGGCCGCCTTCCAGTGGGGTGTTTTCTGACAGATTTTCCACGCTTAGGGGCATGTGGAGGTTCAAATGGAAGGCCGTCGAGAGTTCCCACCCGTTTATCCATTGTTCCAAATATTAACCGGGCGCACCGGGGAGCCGGGATCTGCCCGATCCCCTTCCAAGGGAGGACCTTGCGCACCACTCCCAACCTCACCTCCGGACAATCCGGGTAAAAAACCTGCCTTGCGCTTATCGCCCGGCTTGCTCTATTCGAAACTCAATGAACATTCTAGTTACAGGCGGAGCCGGGTACATCGGAAGTATCTGCGTAGAACAGCTGCTAAACGCCGGCCACACGGTGACGGTGTTCGACGATTTATCGGAGGGACACCGCGCGGCTGTGGATCCCAGGGCCATCCAAATCGAAGGCAATCTGGGGGAACGCGACCAGATCGAGGCGGCCATCCAGAAAGTCAAACCCGAGGCCGTGATGCATTTTGCTGCCAACGCGCTGGTGTTCGAGTCGATGCAGAACCCGTCCAAGTACTTCCGCAACAATGTCGCCTCCGGACTCAATCTGCTCGATGCAATGGTCTCCAATGGCGTCAAGAAACTCGTCTTCAGTTCGACATGCGCCACCTTCGGCCTGCCCGGGCATTTGCCCATCGACGAGAGCCTTCCCCAGCGGCCCATCAACCCGTATGGCGAGTCCAAGCTGATGTTCGAAAAGATCCTTCGCTGGTACGATGAAATCCACGGCCTGCGCTTTGTGGCGCTGCGGTACTTCAATGCCGCGGGAGCGACCGAACAGTTTGGGGAAGACCACCGGATCGAGACCCATCTCATTCCCAACGTGCTCAAAGTCGCCTTGGGACAGAAGTCCCACGTGGAGATCTATGGGACCGACTACGAGACCCCCGACGGCACGTGTGTGCGCGATTACATCCATATTTTGGACCTGGCCCAAGCCCACATGCTGGCGCTCAATGTCAGCCAGAGCGCCTACTACAATTTGGGCACGGGCGGGGGGACCAGCGTGCGGGAAGTGGTGGCGGCGTGCGAGAAGATCACCGGAAAACCCATCCCCGTGGTTGAAAAACCCCGGCGTCCCGGGGATCCCGCCCGCCTGATTGCCGGATCGGCCAAAATCCAGAAGGAACTGGGTTGGAAACCCCGGTTCCAGTCCATTGACGCCATCATTGAAAGCGCCTGGGCTTGGCATCTGCGCAATCCAAACGGCTACGGCGACTAGTGTATTCCGGTGGGGTCGCAAAGCCTCGCCACCGGCTAATATCTTTCTACGCCTCCGGCGTGAATGTGCCACTAATTGCGGCGGACTACACTAGGAGCCTGCGCTGGCCCCGCGGGTCACCAGTGGCGCGGGATGAACCTGGCAGATGCCCAAAATGATGGCCCCTGGCGTATTTTGGTCCTTTCGGGCCTGTGCTAGGCAGCCCCCCTATATTTGGAGCCTAGCTGGCCCCCTTTTCACTTGGCAACTTTCCGAGCCCCCCGCTACGGTGCGGGCTCCTAATGAAACGCCTGATACTGTGGCTCGCCATTTCACTGACTTGCACCGCCGGTGCCATGGCCCAATTCGGGAATTTCGGCGATGTACCCATCGAGATCTATGCCGAGCACACGGGGATGGAGCGCAACATCGCGACTGCCGATGAAAATGTAGTCATCCATTATGGGGAAACGGTCATCTACTGTGACCACGCCCAGTATAACCCTGAAACCCGCGACGTGCTGGTCCAAGGGTCGGTACGGATCTATCGGGAAGGCCGATTACTCACAGGGGAACGCGCCGTCTACAATCTTGAAAGCAAACAGCTCACAGCTGCTGATTTTCGCGGTGCAGTGACCCCTTACCTCTTTGCCGGCGACTCCTTGAGTACTCTTGGCACCAACGCTTACATGATCAAGGATGCCGTTTTCACGACATCAGACAATTCCAAGCCCGACTACTATATCAAAGCCAAGTCGGCACGGGTTTATCCCAACGACCGGGTCATTTTTCGGGGGGTGAAGATTTATGTGGGCCGTACCCCGATATTTTGGCTGCCCTACGTTTACCAGTCCCTCAACAAGGAACAAGGGTTCCTGATTACCCCGGGCTACACCAGCGTGTGGGGCTTGAGCCTATTGGGCCAGTATACGTTCCCCATTGGCGAAATGTCGGGCCGCTTGCATTTGGACGTGATGAGCTCGCGCGGGGTCGGTGTGGGCTTTGACGCGTTCTGGGGCAAATCTGCCTTAGGACATCACCCGGATGCAGCCGCGGACGAACCCACTGCGGCGGCAGTCGCCTCCGGAGCAGCAACCGCGGCAACCCCCCTCCTCCCCGCTTCCAAGCGGCGCGAGAACTGGGGTCGTTTCCGCAGCTATTTCATCAACGATGCCAATCCCGGCACCAACAAGACTTCCCTGTCCCGGGAGCCTATCGACCCCAACCGTTACCGGGTCTCGCTCCAAGACCGCACGTACCTGACCGAGGACATTTACGCCTCCATCGACATCAACAAGCTTAGCGATGCCCGATTCCTCCAGGACTTCGTGCCAAACGAATTCCGGCGGAACCCGAATCCTGACAACATGGTGGCCGTTACCAAGTGGGACGAGAACTACGCGGGAACCTTCATTGTGCGAAAGAACCTCAACGAGGAGCATTTCGATGCTACCGAGCGCCTCCCGGAGGGGGTCTTTGAGATGAAACGCCAGCCATTGTGGGGCTCCCGGTTCTTCTACGAAAGCGAGACCAGCGCAGGCTACTATCGACGCAATTTTGCAGGCGACTCCCCGCTCCCGGATTATGATTCGGTCCGGGCCGACACGTTCCATCAGATCACGATGCCGCAGACCTACTTTGGCTGGCTCTCCCTGGTGCCACGGGCCGGCCTCCGGGGCACGTACTACAGTGATACCGGCAAGTTTGAAGACGTCCAAAAGACCACGATCGTCAAATCCAAGATTCTCGACGAACCCGACACGGTGACCACAACCACGCTCCACAAACTCAATTCTGGAGGCTCGGTGTTCCGCCCAGTGGTCAATGCAGGAATGGAAGCCTCCTTCAAATTCTCCCGGGCCTTTGAGCAGGTGCAATCCCGGGCATGGGGCTTGGATGGGCTGCGCCATGTGGTCCAACCGTACGCCAACGCCTCCTTCGTCTATTCCGGCCAAGATCCCGAGGACATCCTTCAGTTGGACCGGATCAATCGTTCCACCCAGTTGCCGCCACTTGATTTCCCGCAATTCAACGCCATCGACGCCATTGATAACTGGAGCGTGCTTCGCCTGGGCGTGCGCAACCGGCTTCAGACCCGTCGCGACAGCAGCACCCTGAACTGGCTGGAACTCAATACCTTTGTGGACGTCGAAATCGATCGACCCGATTTCCTTGGTGCCGCGGATCCTGGCACATTCTCCAACGTCTTCAACCGGTTGCGCTGGACGCCGCTGCCGTGGGTATCCCTCAATATCGATTCCCAATTACCGCTCTTGGACACCGGCTTTACCGAGGTCAATTCAAACTTGGTATTCATGGTCAATCCCAACATTCAGCTCAACGTCGGCCAACGCTACATCCACAACCATCCCCTCATCCAGGAAAGCAACCAAGTGACTTTCGGCGGGTACTTCCGCTTCAACGACAACTGGGCCTTCAGCTTCCGTGAACGGTACGAATTAGCCGATAGCGTGCTTGAAAGCCAGCGCTACGAGATCCACCGGGACCTGTCGAGTTGGGTGGCTTCCCTTGGCTTTGTCGTTGCCGATAACCGCGGAGTCTCCGATTATGGCGTGACCCTGACTTTTACGCTTAAGGATTTCCCCAGCGTGCACTTGCCCCTGCTACTTGATCCCGAGTCCCTGGGCGGGGCCACCGGCAGTGGTTCGGGCAGCACCCGCTAGGCCTTTAAACGTTTGACCTCCGGAACCGACCGGTACACAAATCCGCTCTCATAGCAGCAACCTACAGCCCCCCATGTCATCCCTTTCCCGTCGACACCTCGAAGCCATCATCCGAAACAAGGAAGGAAACGCCATCGCGCGCTGTCTTTTAAGGGAAGGCTCCTACATCATTGGCCAGAACAAAAAGAACGAGATCGTGGTCGATGCCCAGTCGGTTTCTAGCCAACACGCACGGCTGACCTTCCGAACCGACGGCACTCTCTTTATCGAGGATCTCGATAGTGCGAACGGCACACGGGTCGACGGCACTGCCACCCAAGGACCAACCCTCGTCTCCTTCAGTTCCAAGATCGAGATCGGAGAAACCTTTTTGGAATTCCAACGTGGCGGTTTGCCTGCCGGCATTAAATCGACAATTTCTCGCGCGGCACGGTGTGCGCCATCATTAACGGCCGCAGCGCTTGCATCTCACCTTCGGTCTTTTCAGCGTAAGCAAACCACGGTT
>JAYVTN010000051.1:0-7974 GCA_043788785.1 Spartobacteria bacterium
CACGCCGCGCAAAAAGTCAGCCGCGACCTCGGGCCACACCGTATTGACCCAACAGCCGGTTGCCAGTTCCACGCCTCCCAGGTGGTCCAGTCGCGGAACTATCTCGATGTGCCAGCGGAAATCGCGTTCCAAGGTCATCCACGAGTCACCATGCGGGGTACGGGTTGGGGCAGTGAAGAGCATCAGGTTGTATGCGGGATGATTAAGCCCATGCGCCAGTTTGCGCAATCCTACCTGTAAGCAGTCCGCCAATTGCACCGATTCCTGGTCGCTTAGCCCGTGGAAATCCGGACACTGCCGCTTGGGAAAGATTGCCATCTCGAAGGGGCTCCGGGCCGCATAGGGGCAAAACAGGGCGAACCCGTTGTTTTCGTAGACATAGCGGGAATCCGCCCGGGTCTCTTCTTGAAGAATGGCTTCGAAGATGGAGTGTTTGCGCAAGGCGAAGAAATCCCTGGCCGCCTGGAGCTTGCGTTTAAGGGTTGGGAACACGATGGCCATGGCGACCAACTGGCTGAGGGCATGATGGGTTTGGGCACCCGCGGCAATGCCGACATTTTTGACGACCAGGAAGGAGCGCATCCTGGGATCTCCTATGAGATCAAGCATGCGCAGCTTCCAGGCTTGGATGACGCGTTGGATTTGGGGAACGGTGAGTTCTTCGAGCGGACGCCGTTCAGGGTCCTCGATGATCACCTCATGGGCGCCGACTCCATCCATGCGGTCGTACAGTCCGGCCCCATGCCGCTCCGGGTCGCCTTCGATGCGAAGCACCGGGGTGCGGTTGGGCACCACCCGGACCTGCCACTCAGGGCCAGGTTCCATGTGAAGGGTATGGGGATTGAACCGCTCCAACCCGGCGATGAAGGGATCGGGCAAGACGGACTCCTCGAGGACTGAGCCGAATGCGGGTCCGGCCCGGCGCGCCTCCGAAAAGATGGTCCAAGCTCCCGTGAGCGGGTCGCAGCGCAATTCGGACTTGTCCATCGCCTCCGAATCGCGGGAAGGCGGACGCGTGGACGCCTATTGTGATGTGGTCGCAAGGCTTCCTGTGGGATGGGCCTCATGTGGTATCGGCTTCCAACCCACGCTGAGGAGGGGAGACCATGGGCGATAAGCCAATGCCAGCAGAGGCCCCAGGGACGGGCTGGCCCGCATTTTGGTCGCCGCGCGAGACGTTCATCCAAACGGCACGAGTTCCACCCGTCATGAAGGTTACACTTTTGATCCCAGTCCCAGCAACGCCCCCGGTCAGGCGTAGGCGGGCATGATCGTTTAGGCGCTTCTCCGCTTGCCCTGATTCTCAAGTGATTTACGTTCCCCGCATGAGCAACGTCCACGAAATCCAATCTGCCATCACGAGGCTGTCCCGTGAGGAGCTTTTGGCTCTTCGCGATTGGTTCTCTGATTTTGACGCTGCTGGGTGGGACACACAGTTCGAAGCTGACGTAGCCGCAGGGCGTTTGGACGCCCTCGCCGATGAGGCCATTCGCGACCTGCGCGAGGGGCGCTGCCGCGATTTGTGAGGCATCGCACCACCCGGACCTGCCACCGGTGGGTCGCAAAGCCTCGCCACCGGCTGATTTCTTGTATGCCTCCGGCATTAGAATTGCCTGATATCGCATAGGTTCTCAGGCTCTTTATTCTGTGTCCTAACTGCGGAGGACTGCCCTAGCGGATCGGCTGGGCGCGGCGGATCGGCTGGGCGCGGCGGATCGTGGGACTTGCTGCGCGGCCGGGGCTGGTCGGGGCTGGCGCGCCCACGAGGGTCCCCTGTGCATTGTAGTCGTCCACGCGGGCATTGCCCTTGGAGTCGTAGGAGAACACGCGACGCCCCAAGGGCTGGTCGGTGGCCGAGAACAGCGTGGACTCGACGATCTGGTTGGTGGCGTCCCGTTTATAGGTCTCCTTGTAACGGACCTGGTCCTTGATGTCGTAATGGATCGCGCCGGTCGACACGTTGTTCTCACCCAAAGTGAACACCGTCTTTTGGGTTAGCTTGCCAGCCGCGTTCAAGGACGTTTCTGTGGCCGTGCGGGTCTCGGGATCGATTACCACCGTGGATTTGGACCCGTCGGGGCGCAACCGGGTGGTGGCCTTGACGACTCGGGGACTCGCTTCCTGGGCCAGAGCCGGGGCGCCCATGGCCAAACAGGCCAATGAGGAAAAAAAGAGGGTTTTGGCATTCATAAGTACGCGTAAGGCTAATCAGGGACTACGGAGCGGAGCTTTCCACCAGATTCATAGCACAGCTGCCATCTCCGACAATGGGACTTCTTCCCCGGGATGATGGTTAAATTGTAAATCGTAGAGGCGCCGGTAATAGCCGCTCTTTTCAAAGAGCTCCTGGTGAGTGCCGATCTCCTTGATAAGGCCGCCTTCCATCACCACGATCTGGTCGGCCTTGAGAATGGTCGAGAGCCGGTGGGCAATGGCGATGACCGTGCGTCCACGCGAGAGGGTTTCCAAAGCGGCTTGGATCTGCTTCTCGCTCTCGCTGTCGAGGGCACTGGTGGCTTCGTCCAAGAGCAGAATCGGGGCGTTCTTGAGCAGGGCCCGCGCAATGGACACCCGTTGCTGCTGGCCGCCGCTCAGCAGGCAGCCCTTGTCGCCAATAATCGTGTCGTACCCTCGTGGCTGATCCTGGATAAACCCGTGGGCATACGCCTGGGAGGCCGCGGATTCGATCTCGGACTCTGTGGCTTCCAATCGCCCATACCGGATGTTGTTGGCAATGGTATCGTGGAACAGGAAAATATCCTGGTTCACCGTCGCAATATTCTCGCGCAGTGAAGCTTGGGTCACGGTGCGGATATCGTGTCCGTCGATCCGGATCGTGCCGGTTTGCGCTTCATAGAACCGTTGCAAGAGGGCAAGCAACGTGGTCTTGCCCGCCCCGCTGGCCCCCACCAAGGCGCAGGTGCTCCCCGCCGGAATCCGCAACTGGATGTTACTGACCGCCGTCCGCTCGTGCCCGTAACCGAAGGTGACCGCCTCGAAGGTGATTTCGCCACGAACGGCCGGCAATGGGAGGGCGTCTGGTGCGTCTTGGATCGCGGCTTTGCGGTCGAGTAACTCAAAGACCTTGCTCGTGGAAGCCAGGCACTTCTGCATGGTTAAGTGGATGCGGCTCAGGGTCTTGAACGGCGGGTAAAGCAGGATCATGCCGCCGTTGAGGGCAATGAACTTATCGAAACCCAGCTTGTAATGCCACGCCCAGACCAGCGCGCCCGCTACTCCTACGGAAGCAATGGTTTCCACCATCGGGCCGCTCATTTCCAGGGCTTTGCGCCAGCGCATGATGAACTGCATGATTTGGGCATTAGCCGCATTGAAGCGTTCAGATTCATACGGCTCGCGGGCATGGGTCTTGACCACCCGGATCCCGGCGAAGGCTTCCTGCATGATGACCATGAGCTGGCCGGCTTCTTCTTCCTCCTTGGCGCCGGCTTTGCGCACCTTCCGGCTCACCACTGCCACGGGCAGCAGGCAAAGGGGAAAGATGACAAAGGACATCAGCGTAAAGCGCCAGTCGATGGCCAAGAGCACGACGATGGCGCTCACAATGGAGATGGGTTGCTTGACGATATCCCCGGCTATGGAAGTGAGCGCCTGCTGGGCCATCCGCGTCTGGTTGAAGACGGTTTGCACCAACTCGCCCGTCTTGGAGGTGTTGAAGAACTCCATCGATTGGCCCAGCGTGTGGGCGAAAACTTCGGTGCGGATATCGTCGAGCACGCGCACACTGACCCAGAGCATGCAATAGCTGTTGAGATAACCGCACAGGCCGCGCAAGCCCATGATCAGCGGGATGCTCAGGCAGATCAGGAATACGCCCATCGTACTATTACCCATCTGGTAGTCCGCCAAGGCGGGTATCCATTTGGACACCCACCCGGGGACATGCGCCTTATGGTCGGTAAACACAGTCCCCGACACGAACTGCACGTCGAAAATGAGCAGGCCTTGCACCACCCCATAGAGGGCGCCACAGAGAATCCCCAGCCCGAAACGGACCTTGTACGGCTTGAGGTAGGAAAACAGCCGCCTATAGGGTTCGCGCGCGGCCCGCAGGAACTCGGTGTAAGACATCTTGGCGATGTCTTTGCGTGAGATTTTTTTTGCGGCCATACGGAAAAGGAGAATGCCTTAGGGGCGGTTCGTTAGGGGCGGGTCGGGTGGAAGAGGGAATCGGTAGCACGGATTACGGCCTGCGTCGATATGGCCGACATGGGGGCCCCCTTCATGCGGGGGCTAAACTGCTCCAAAGGCTCTTCGGGGTGGCTGGCCGAAAGGACCAATGCCCGGCCATGCCGGGGCCGCCAGTGGAAGGGATTGGTGACCCCGAACAGGGCGAGCTGGGGTCGCTGGAACTCGGCCGCCAGGTGGACCGCAGCGGTATCGCAGCTAAGGACAGCGCGGGCATTTTCCAAAAGGGCGGCGAAGCCCAACAGATCGATGCGGCCCGAGAGGTCCGTGCAGGGGGTCAGGAGCGCGCTCTGGATACAGGCCAGATGGGCGCGCTCAAACGGGTCTGAGCCGCCGGTGAGCACGCATTTGAGGCCCAAGCTCTTTTGGATATGCTCGATGACCTGGGCCCAGCGCTCTGCCACCCAGTACTTCTCTGTGCGCGCGCTGCCTGGATGAATGACCACGTACGGGTCCGGCCCGGCAATCGCGGCCGCGTCCTGTCGGGCGGACTCGGGACAAGTGAGCCCTGGCAAAGCCGACGGGCCCGTCTGAGTTGGCTGGCCCTGCGGCCGTTCATGGGGCGGATCGGTTGGGGAGGCTCCAGACAAGCCCCCGTCCGTTGCGGGGCTGGGCACCGTCGCGCTCATCAAATCCATGTAATGGTCTGCCGTGTGGCGGTCGCGCACGGATGAATCCACCAAACGGGTATACGCCGCTCCCCGGAGCCGGTTTTTTCTCATCCACCCAAAGCCGATCCGGGTCTCAGCCCCGGACAAACGGGTCATCAAAGCCGACCGATCCGTGCCGGTGTAATCCAGGCAGAGGTCGAAACGGCCTCGGATCAGGGAATGCCACAGGGGCAGGTTGAAGCTGTTGGAGCGGTAGACCAGGGCGTTATCCACCGAAAGGATGGCAGGGAGCAGGCCGGCGCAGGCTTCAGCAACGGCCAAAGTGATGTGTGCCTTGGGGTACTGTCGCCGTAGCGCGCTGAGGCTGGGAACCGTCAGTACCAAGTCGCCAATGCGTTTGAGTTGGAGCACCAAGACCCTCATGTCCGTGGGAACGGAGGGTAGAATCCCAAAACGGCCTGCATGCGGGGCCGGTTTGCATGCCAAGTCTTTCCCAGGGCCGTGATCATCGTCGGGCGACCCGGTAAGCTTCCAAAAGGCGTTGGCCGGAATGGTCCCAAGTGAAGTTTTCCACGACCCGTTGGCGCCCGGCAGCTCCGAGCCGGGCGCACAGCTTCCGGTTGCGATACAGGGTTTCCAGAGCCGCAGCGATTGCCTCGGGGTTGTCCGGCGGGATGATGATGCCATTGACCCCGTCCAGGACCACGTCCCCGGATTCCCGGGTGGTAATCTGCGGGAGCGCACACGCAGCGGCTTCATACGTGGCTTTCGCGCTGCCCTCGCAGCTCGAGGGAAACACGTGGACCGTTGCTGACCGGTAGGCTTCCTCCACATCGGGCACGAAACCAGCAACCTTCACCGTCGGGCCACCGAATTTGGCCAGCCAGGGTTTCATTTCTTCATGAACGGTACCCACCAACACCAATTCGGCTTCCGGGAGCTGTAGCCCGTGCCAGGCCTCAAGCAGGTGATGCACCCCTTTGCGCTCGATGAGCGCCCCTACGAAAATGACTCGGAAAATCTCCGGAGCCGTCGGGGCGGGACTGAAGCGCTCGGTATCGACGCCGCGCTGGTAGCGGAAGAGTTTTTGGCGGGGCAGGCCGGCTGCCACGAAAGTTTCCTCCGCCTTGGCCGAGAGAACCAGGATGAGATCGGCCAACTCATATTCCTCGAGCATTTGCTGGCGGGTTACCAGCATGTCGTTCTTCCAGCCATCCCAACCGGTCGCTGCGGCCCGTTCCCGTTCACTCTGGGTAAAGCGGGTGGGCTTGAGCTTGCCTTTGTGCCGATGCCACGTGGGCACCTCGATCATCGTGGGGATTCCCCGTTTCCGGGCAACCCGCAAAGCGCGCACGCATTCACCCGACCAGCCATGGAAAAAGTCGTAGCCGCCTTGGGCCAGCGTCTTGGCCGCGGCCCGGTCCAAGGCGTGTTTTTTTGCCCCGTAATAGAATTCGCGGGCCACCACCCAGGAGAGCATCCGGACCGGATGGTGCCGCAAACTGCGAATGAACGAAGGTGGGATCTCCTCCTGGCGGTTATCGAAGGTGATCGCCTGGCCCAGTATCCCGGCACGGTGAACCGTGCGCAGGGATTCGAGGGCAACAGCATCCAAGCCGCTGCCGCCGATCCGGGCGGAGGTCGCATAGAGAATTCGTCGTGGCAGATCCAAGCCGGGTACTATGAACGGGCCGGGGTAAACCCGCAAAGCGCAATTCCCTTATGTCCTTTAGTCTTTTTGGGCCCTTGGGTCCCTTATGTCCCTTTTGGTCCCTTGGGTCCTTTTGGTCCCTTGTAGCGCGCAAAAAGGACCAAAGGGACCAAAGGGACCAAAGAGACCAAAGAGACCAAAGAGACCAAAGGGACCAAAGGGACCAAAGAGATAAATGGGCGTGTCCGTCCGGTGGGGGAAAGGCGTTGAATCCCGAGCCCACCTGCCTCAAAACTGCGGGATGAAAATCGGACTGGTTCGGCGCGGGTTCTCGGCGACGGGCGGAGCAGAAGCCTATCTGCGTCGGTTCGCTGCGGCTTCGAGCGCGGTGGGCCATTCCTGCGTGCTTTTCACCACCGACCAATGGCCAGAGGACCAATGGGATCAACAGCGGGTAGAGATTTCCGGCACCTCTCCCCAGTCCTTTGCGGATGCTTTGCGCCACTCCAAACCCCGCAGCCATTGCGATTGGCTATTGAGCCTCGAACGGGTTTGGGAATGCGATGCCTATCGCGCAGGCGATGGTGTCCACGCCGATTGGCTCGATCAACGCGCCCAATATGAGCCGTTTTGGAAGACTTGGACCCGCGGGTTCAACTCCAAGCACGAGGGGATCCTGAAGCTGGAGTCCACCCTCTTGGCGGAGCGCGCCGCGGGGCTGGTCATCGCCAACTCACGCATGGTCAAGAGCGCCATCCAGAAACGCTACCGCTATCCGGCCGAACGGATCCATGTGGTTTACAACGGACTCCCTGCCCATCCCGCGCCAGACGGGGCCCGGGAACAGATCCGCGGCGAACTCAAACTGGCTAACGATGATTACGTCCTGGTCTTCGGGGGTTCGGGCTGGGAACGCAAAGGCCTGAAGTTCGCCGTGCAGGCCCTTCGCAAATCTCCCGGGGCGACCTTGGTGGTAGCGGGACGCGGAGATCCAAGTTCGATGCCCAACTGCAGCCGGGTCCGCTACCTGGGACCGCGTTCGGATATGCCCAGCGTGTTAGCCGCAGCCGATGTATTCATCCTGCCCACGCTATACGAGCCCTTCTCCAATGCGTGTTTGGAGGCTTTGGGGGCGGGGTTGCCTGTCATTACGACCGTTCACAACGGGTTCGGGGAGATCATTCGCGCCGGGACCCAGGGCGAGGTCCTCTCCGAGCCCTCGGATATCGGGGCCTTGGTCGAGGCGATCCGGAAATGGAGCGACGCGGACCGGCGTGTGGCCATTCGGGAGCAGCTGATGGAATTAGCCCGGCGCTTTTCCATGGAGCGCAATGTCCAGGAGACGCTGGCGTTGGTGCGTTGAGTCTGACCCGAACCAGCCGACGGCATACCGGAGGCGCCGGGGGTTAGTTGGAAATCGAGAAATCCGCCCCGGAGAAGGCGGGGAACGGCCCCCTTGGTTAAAGAACTCAGCCTGGATTCGGCAGTTAAAGGCGCGGGCTG
>JAYVTN010000052.1:0-8732 GCA_043788785.1 Spartobacteria bacterium
CCGCCTTGAGTCGTAGTTGCCTCATACCCCGTGCACCTAGCGCTATCTGCCCGTGCGGTCTGGAATCCTGGCTGGTCCCCTGCCGCCCGGTTACATCCGGCCCCGGTCCTGGTAGAACCGGTACCGGGCCAGGATATCATCCACATACCGGCGCGTTGTGGGAAAATCTATGGCCTCAAGCAAATCCTCTCCGGTCGCCTTAGTGCCCATGTTCGTGGCCCCCGTCCACCGGTCGACACGTTTGCGGCCCGCGTTGTACTCGGCTAGGGCGAAGGGCAGCGGGTTTTCCTTGGACTTCCAGCGCTCCATGGCCTTGGACAAGTACCACGTCCCAGCGTCGAGGTTGGTTTTTGGGTCGAAAAGATCGGCGGGCGCGAAGGTTTCTATGTGCTCAGCCCTTGCCCAATCGAGCGCGGCTCCCTCGGTGACCTGCAGCAAACCGCGCTCCCCGGCTTGGCCGACCTTTTCGGGATGAAAAGAGCTTTCCCTCCAGGCTATGGCTTTAACCAGCATCGGATCCAGACCGCGTTTGGCCGCGGCTTGGCGCATGAGCCCGTCAAAGCTCCAATATCGGGGTCCGGCAACCCATTCAGCCGCTTCATAGAAGGGATCCGGCGAGAGCCACAGCACTAAACTCGCTGCCGCGCACGCCCCTAAACCCACTACAATCACCAGCGTTCGTAAAAACCGCAACATCTCGGAGATACTCAACCCGCGCCGGTCCCAATCCGCAATCTGCAATTCCCTTCCAATCCCATTGGCGGGAGCCGGGGTCTTCTGACAAGGTTTTCCAAATGCCAAGATATGCCCGGGTGATGGTCGACGATTCGGGAGGCCACGCTTTCGACTACGAATTGCCGGAAGCGGTGGCCTCACGGCTGGAGGTGGGTTCGCGTGTGCGTGTGCCAATGCGGACGCGCACGGCCATCGGGACCATCATCGAACTGAACGAAACCACGCCGTTCACGGGTATCAAGCCGATCACGGAGGTGGTCAGCGCGGAACCCATCCTCAGCCCGCTGCTGATCAAGATGGGGATCTGGATGGCCGATTATTACTGCTGCTCGAAGGAAGCCGCCATGCGCAGCATCTTGCCGCAGGTCATCCGAAAAGCCGCTCTCGGCCATAAGACGCGGCTCTTTGCGCGGCTCTTGGAGGTGCCCCCGGCCGATCTGATGGAGGGCCTCAAACGCCGTGCGCCCATTCAAGCCGCCATCCTGGATTACTTGGAAGCGGCCGGACACCCCGTGGCCGTAGCCGAGTTGACTGACAAATGCGATGCCACCCACCAAGCCGTCCAGGCTTTGGTCAAAAAGGGTTTCCTCGCCACCGAAGCCGCCACAGTGGAACGCGACCCGTTCAAGACGGAGCAATTCCTCCAGGCCGGCCCGTTGGAATTGAACGCCGAACAGGGCGCGATTTTCCTCAGAGTCATGGCGGCTATTGGCGATGGGCAGCCTGGCCCCGCCCCCAGGCCCATGCTCCTCCACGGAGTCACTGGGAGTGGCAAAACTGAGATCTACCTGCAAGCAATCCAAGCGGTCCTGTTGCGCGGCCAGTCCGCGATCATGCTCGTGCCTGAAATTGCGCTAACGCCCCAGACCGTGGAGCGTTTCAAATCGCGCTTTGCGGCAACCCAGCACGAGGTCGCTGTCCTGCACTCGCATCTGAGCGAAGGCGAACGCCACGATGAATGGCACAAGATCCGCGACGGGCGCGCCCGGATCGTGATCGGGGCCCGCAGCGCTATCTTTGCTCCGTGTACCCGGCTGGGCCTCATCGTGGTCGATGAGGAACACGAAAACACCTATAAGCAGGAGGAAACGCCTCGCTATCATGGACGCGACATCGCAGTGCTGCGTGCCCGTATGGAAGGCTGTGCCGTGCTCCTCGGGAGCGCCACCCCTTCCATGGAAAGCTACCACAACGCCGTCGAAGGCAAATACGAGCTCCTCAAGCTCACCGGACGCGTGGACGACAAGAAAATGCCCTTTATCCGGATCGTGGATATGCGGATGGAAGCGGCCAAAAAATCTTCAATCCTCAGTAGCAAGTTGATCACTGCGATCGAGGACCGGCTGGGCAAGAAAGAGCAGACGATCCTCTTCTTGAACCGACGCGGGTTTTCGACCTCGCTCATCTGTTCGGCATGCGGGTTTGTGTGCGAATGCCCGAACTGCTCGGTGTCCCTGACCTTTCACCGGTCCGAGAACCGGATCGTCTGCCATATCTGCGGGCATACGGCAGTGGCGCCCACCAAGTGCCCCGAGTGCAAGGATCCGTCGATCCGCTACAGCGGGACGGGCACCGAGAAAGTCGAGGATGTCGTTAACAAGCTCTTTCCCAAAGCGGTCGTCAAACGCATGGACGCGGATGCGATGACCAAACGCGACAGCTATCGGGAGGCCTTGGGCGCGTTCCGCACAGGCAAGATCGATATCCTCGTGGGCACGCAAATGATCGCCAAAGGCCTTCATTTCCCAAACGTGACGTTGGTGGGCATCATCAATGCCGATCTGGCGCTGCATTTGCCCGATTTCCGGGCCGGGGAACGCACTTTCCAGCTGCTTACCCAGGTTGCCGGGCGGGCCGGGCGCGGGGACGTGGAAGGGGAAGTTTTTGTGCAGAGTTTTACCCCCTTCCATCCCGCGATCCAGTTTGCCCGGCACCACGACTTCGAAGGGTTTTGGGAGGAGGAGATCACTCACCGCCGACAGTTTGAATATCCGCCATTCACACACATGGTGTTGGTGGCCTTGCGTTCGCCCCACCAGGGGCGCGCGGAGTTTTCCGCCCAGACCTTGGCGCGCCGGCTCAAGGAAGCGTTGCCGGCGGGCACGACGCTCAACGACCCGGCCCCGGCCCCGCTGGAGAAATCCCACGGGAACTATCGTTTCCAGCTGATGCTGCGTACGCATTCCATCGTGCGCCTGACGCGCGCGCTTAACGCCGTACTCGAGAAGCTCACGTTTCCCGAAGATGTCATCGTGACCGTGGACGTGGACGCTTATCAGTTGCTGTGAGCGGGCGCCGGAGCCGCGCTCACGCCGAGTCTCGCCAAGGTGCAACGTACGGGGAAGCGACGGTTCTTACACCAAGCTCACCAAAGCTGATTTTGAAACGTTGCGCACTTTGCGTGAAACCCACCGGCAGCTCGCGGACTCGGACGTTCTGTGGGCGCTGGGTTTTTGGGGGGTGCGCGCAGAAGTGTCAAAGGAAAGGCCGGCCGGCGAATCTATAGCTTACACCTTCCTTTATGTTTCCCTCCAAACGCTTCCCTGTGCTTTTGACGCTCCTCTGTTGGCGTCGGCCGGTGGGATCGAAGGGACCAATGAAGGGCGCAAATTAGGGCGCCCTTTCAGGGCTTCGCCATCGGGGGGGGCGAAACCCAGGGCGTTGCCCTGGGCTGGGAATAGATCAGGCCGTTGGCCTTCCAGACCGGATGGGCCGCCGGGGTGGGCCGCCGGGGTGGGCCGCCGGGGTGGGCCGCCGGGGCTTCCCCTTTACGGGGTAGGGGTGAAGTTCACGGGGCCGCTCTCGAAGATGCCGGTGCGCTTAAGGACAAAGCCGTCGCCGCGTGATTGTTTCTGCAGCAAGACGCCGGTGAAGGGGCGCCGTAGGTTCGGCAGCACACTGGTGTCCAGATAGCTTCCACTGAAGAGTCCCGTAGCCGGAGCCACCCGGAATGCAATCCGGTTGGCCGTTATGGGTGTTTCCAAGACAATGTTGGTTGTCGAGACCACCAGCTTGGTCATGACCGTGGTGGCGCCCAAGCTCACTTGGAGGTCCGCAGCGCCGCTGTTGCTGTCCAGCGCCGAGAGCACCCGGAACCCGAGCAGCGGCTTGGTCCATACACTGCCGATGGCCGGGAGGGTGGTGGTGAATCCTGCGTTCCATGGACGCGGCACCAGGCCGGGGTTTGGCAACCGGTTCCACACGAAACTGCCGTCGAAATCGTTGGCCGCATTCTGGCCTGGGAAGACAAAGGTACCCACCAGTGTTTCCTGTTTGACGGCCAAGGAATGGCTGAGGGCCAAGTGGTTGGTCTTATCCAACGGGATCGAGAGGGCTAGCGCAGTGCCATCGGCCAGCTTTCCCGTGATGCGCCCAATCCCGGTAACCCCGATCACAACCCGTGCGTATCCGCTGCCTTGCGGGGGCTCGGGATTGGGCACGGCAACCTCGGGCTGGAAGGCCACGGTGTAGTTGCCCCGGAGCGGACACGGGGCGAGTGCGGTGAACACGGGCAGTTCCCCGGCGGCAAAGGTCGCCATGACAGCGTTCACGGTCAGGGTCCCCGAGATGGCGCGGGTGTTGAAGTTCTGGTCCACGACGAGCGTGGCGGGCTGGGTGCCCACGAGGAAGTTTTTGGTCGCATGTCCGTTGACATCGAGCTTTGCCGCGACCGGCACGCGTCGGCCGTTGAGCACGAAGGCGCTCGTGACGACTCCCAGCTTGCTGACGTTCAAGGTCCAGTTGCCGTTGGTGTCAGGCGTCGCCCCGTTCTGGAGGACTCCGTAGTAGCGGGTCATCACAAATGGCAGCGGGATGAAGTTGGCGGTTAGCGAAAGGCCATCGGCCATTGTGAATACGAACGGGTTGGCAGTAGACGACAGGTCGCCGGTCCAGTTCAGAAAGAGAAATCCGGTCTTGGGCGTTGCCAGGATGGAAAGGGGATCGTTGATCGTATGGGACGTGCTTCCGTTGAACCCTGCGGTGACGCTGCCCTGCAAAGGGTTGCATACGACACTGAGCGTCCCTTGCTTGGTCGCGTACCCGATGTCGCGCAACACCGAGAAGTCCAGAGGCCCGAATGAGGTGCGGGTGCCATCGAGCAGCGATGGATCCATGCAAAGCGCGTGGCCTTGGAAGGTGAGGTTGTTCTGCCAATGGGAAAGATCCCCGCTCAGGGGAACCGCCCCGCCAAAGAGCTCTTTGGTGCGGGCACCCACAAACTTGCCGCTCAGCGTGTTGGCCTGGAAGGCTTTCACGGATTGCTCGAAGCCCAAGAGATGACCGATCTCATGCTCGGCCACGGAGAAAAAGTCCGAGCCCGCGAACGCTTCCAGGGTGGAAGGATTGGGATCGAAATACCAATTGGTCAGGGAATTGAAACTGATGGAACCGCCTATAGGCTCGAAATG
The DNA here is from genome assembly GCA_043788785.1 of Spartobacteria bacterium. Lineage (GTDB taxonomy): Bacteria > Verrucomicrobiota > Verrucomicrobiia > Chthoniobacterales > Chthoniobacteraceae > CAIURC01. The sequence continues at coordinate 5,145 of JAYVTN010000052.1, forward strand.
AGTGACGGTATCCTTGCTGTCGAACAAGTTGATCCAAGCTTGGGAACCGCTGATGGAAAATCCGGGCCGGGTGGCCAGTCCCACTTCGCTGGCACCGAGGTCGCGGGCGCCGATGTAGATGGTCAGGGTGCTGGCCGCCACGGTCGAATCCGTGACGTCCAAAGCAAATCCGGTGGTCGGATTATCGAGATTCAAGGTCCAGGTATTGCCTCCACCGGGGGCAATGGGAGTCCATGTCGTGTTGCTGAGTTCGGTCTGGAAAGCGACTGCCGCCGCTTCAAGGAGGTCCCGTCGGGCTATGTTGGCCCCGGAGAAGAAACCTCCGGTATCCAGCGAGTAATCGAATTGGATATCCAAGGCATGCAGTGGGCTGGCGCACACGAGCAGGGCTAGGAGGGAGCGTTTGAATAGGGAGAACATTGGGTTGGGATTCTGGGGTGCCTCTCGTTGTCTGGGGGCGGCACGGGCTGGCTTACATGAAGTAATCAAAATCCTGTTCCCGGCTCACCCAGCGGCGAACGCGGAAAATGTGAGCGGGCGTTTTGCCGGGATCGAGCTCCACGAAATTGCGGCGCCCGCTCCAGAGGTAGCGCTCGCCGGTCAGGAGATCTTCGACCTGATAAGTGTCGCCCTCCAACCAGCCGAATTCCTCGAGGGGCACATCGATCCACGCGCCATGCGAGTGGTACGGATCCAGGTTGACGACCACCAACACGATATTCTCCCGGGCCGGGGTCAACTTAACGTAAAAGAGCACCTGCTCATTCTCGGCCAGATGAAAGCGCAGGTTGCTGTAGTCCTGCAAAGCCCGGTTCTCGTGTCGGATGCGATTGAGCCGCGTGATAAGCTCCTTGATGTTTCCTGGCGCATCCCAGTCCCGCTCTTTCCACTGGTATTTCTCGCTGTCGAGATACTCTTCCTTGTTGGGGAGCGCGGCGTTTTCGCAAAGCTCGAACCCGGAATAGATCCCGTAAATGGACGAGAGCGTGGCGGAGAGAACGGCGCGAATGGCGAAAGCGGGCCGGCCGCCTTGCTGTAGGTAGAAAGGAAGGATGTCGGGAGTATTGGGCCAGAGATTGGCGCGGAAGTACTCGCTCATTTCGGTCTGGGTGAGCTCGGTGAAGTACTCGGTGAGCTCCTTCTTGGTATTGCGCCAGCTGAAGTACGTGTAGCTGTGGGTGTACCCGGCTTTAGCCAAGGCCTTCATCATCTTGGGCCGCGTGAAGGCTTCGCTCAGAAAGATCGTGTCGGGAAAACGGGCCTGCACTTTTGCGATGAGATATTCCCAAAACGCGACGGGTTTGGTGTGTGGATTATCGACCCGGAAGATGCGCACATTGTGTTCGCACCAGAACAGGATGACGCTGGTAAGCTCCTCCCATAACTCCCGCCAATTGGGGTTGTGGAAGTTCATCGGGTAAACGTCCTGGTATTTCTTGGGCGGGTTCTCGGCGTATTTGATCGTGCCGTCGGGCCGCTTGTGGAACCACTCGGGGTGCTGGTGGACGTAGGGATGGTCGGGCGAGCAGTTGATGGCGAAATCCAACGCTAGCTCCATCCCGCGCGCCTGGATTTGGGCCACCAGCCAATCGAAATCCTCCAATGTGCCCAGTTCGGGGGCGACATCCTTGTGTCCGCCGCCGTTGGGGCATCTCTGGTGGCGATTGCCAATAGCATAAGGCACCCCGGGCTCGCCGGGCTCGCAGGCCACGGTGTTGTTGCGCCCTTTGCGTGCTGTGATCCCGATGGGATGGATCGGCGGGAAATAGACGACGTCAAAGCCCATGGCCTTGGCATCTTCGACCCGTGGCACACAGTCCCGGAACTTCGAGCCCCGGTCCCCGTAGCCTTCTGCCGAGCGCGGGAAAAACTCGTACCATTGGGAAAACAGGGCGCGTTCACGGTCCACGGTGATGCGAGGGTACAGAAGCGGCGCAGGGCTAGCCTGGGGAGCTGCGGCACGGCCCTTGGGTTTCCGGGCCGTTGCCTTGGGCAACTCCACGGCCTTGGGCAACTCCACGAGCTCCGCTATGGCTTGGGCGGCGAGGTGGAACTCACTGGAATCGGAGCGGTCCGCGTACGCGCTCATGAGTCCTTCGAGTTCCTGCCAGTGGGAGATTTCGTTGACCTCGGCTGGGGTGCCGGCCCGGATCCTGGCCGCAATCTCGCCAAGGCGGATGGCGTCCCGCTTCTGGCCCTGTTCCCCGGCGAGGGCCGCCGCTTTTTCCACAAGCGCTGCCCCTTCGAGGGATTCGCTTTGAAGGTCATCCAGGCCCGCTTTGAATTTGGTGTGGAATTCGTGCTGCCAGGACCGGAACGTATCGCCCCACGCTTCGATGGTGAACTCGTACGTGGCGTTTTCGTGAAAAGCCGCAACGCCCAGCCACCGATCATTGCCGTCAGGGATGGGCGCCATGGGGGTCTGATGCCATCTGGCAGCTCCCTGTTTACGCCATTTCAGGAGAGCGGAGACGACGTCATGGCCATCCTTGTAGATATCGGCTTCGACGCTGAGGTCTTGGCCGACGGCCCGCTTGAGCGGATAGCGCCCGCCATCAATGAGTGGCGAGAGGTTTTCGATTACGACGGTAGGAGGCCTCAAAGTCATACACTGGCCATGTTGGCTCAGGCTGGCGCTCCCGGGCAAGAGGCGAAAAGGGATGGGGGGTGGGCAGACAGGAGCCCAATATAACACAGAAAGAACAATAGTATCGCGAATCGTTGGGGCACGCTCCTTAATCCGGCGTCATCCTTAATACTTGCATTCCAATCCTGCCTCCGGCGGGTTATGCCTAGGCTCCCATGAATGCGGACCGCAAGTTCCAGATCCGAAAATACGAGCGGGCCGACCGGGCCAAGGTGCGGGAACTGTGCTGTGCAACCGGTTTCTTGGGCAAACCGATCGGCCCGGTGTTCGAGGACCTGGAAGTTTTCAGCGACTATCTCACGGCTTATTACACCGATTGGGAGCCGGAATCCTCTTTTGTCCTCTTGGTGGACGGGGAAATCCGCGGGTATTTGCTGGGCTCGCGGCATCCATTACGGCAGCAGTTCTATAATTTCTACAACAACATCGCGCTCACGCTCAGGGGGCTGGTGCGGTACTGGGGCTATAACGCATCTTCCAAGAAGTTTGTGAGTTGGGTGCTGCGCCAGGCATGGAGGGAAGTACCAGCCGCGCCTCGGCGGATGGCGCATTTCCATATCAACCTCCTGCCCGATGCCCGACGGGTGGCGACTACCCGTGCCCTCATGGACAGCTACCTGGAGTACCTGCATGCCAGCGGGGAACGAGCGGTTTACGGCCAGATGGTGGTCTTTGAGGACCGGCGCGGGACCCGGATGTTCGAGCGGTACGGGTTCCGGGTACTCAACAAGTCGGCGATCACCAAGTACCGGGACGTGTACCCTGGACCGGTGTACCTGTGCACGGTGATGAAGGATTTGGACGCCAACAGCCGGTTGTACGCGCGAACCCCGTAACGGCGCCGGATGATAGAGGTAGGGATGGAGCATTGATTTGCTCCACCCCCCCCTCCGAACCGGACGGGCGGATTTCCCGCATCCGGCTCTCCAGTTAGTGGTTTG
>JAYVTN010000053.1:0-2371 GCA_043788785.1 Spartobacteria bacterium
GGGGGCGGGAGGAGGAATCCGATGGATTTGATGGCCCGCATGTGGCAGCTGGGGTTTGGATTGGCACTGCGTGCCCTGCCCGCATCACTTGACCCGCTCGACCGCTCTCAGTTCGGTGTCGTACACCTGCACTTTCCCGAGCTTTTCCAACCCCGGTTGGATGTCTTTGGCCTCACCGACGACTGCGATCACGACATCTTCGGCACTGAGAATCCGCTGGGCCAATCTCAGGGTCGATGCGGGACTGGCGGTCTCCATGCGCTTGGCGTAGCTCTTGTAAAAATCCGCAGGCAGATCGTAAAGGTCGATGTCCTGGACCCGCTGAGCCGTGCGTCCCGTGTTTTCCAGGCTCAAGAGGTAGTTGCCGATATTGTACTGGCGCTGCAGGTCGAGCTCTTTCTCCGGCACCTCCTCGGTGCGAAGGCGCTCGATTTCGGTGAGGATCGCCCCAATGGCAAGATGCGTGACCTCGTTCCGCGTCTCCGTGCTCGCCTCGAATGAGCCCGCGTACTTGCGCATGTCGAAGTTCGAACCCGCTCCGTACGTCCATGCGTGGGTTTCACGCAGATTTTGGAAGAGGCGCCCCGAAAATCCTCCACCCAGTGTGGAATTCAAAACGTTGAGCTCCGGCGTGGAGCCATTGTTGCGAGGCGGTCCGGGCTCGCAAACCACGATGTTGGACTGAACGCTACCCGGGCGGTCGACCAAATGGATGGTGACCCCAGAAATTTTGGGATGGTCCGGCAGGTCAACCGCAGGGATCTTGCCCGGCTTCCACTCACCAAAGGCTTTCTGGATCTGGTCAAGGATCTCTGCGGTTTTCACATCTCCCACAATGGCCAGGGTGGCGTTGTTGGGGAGAAACTGGGCTTTGTGGAAATCCACGAGATCGGCCCGGGAGATGGAAGCCACCGTCTGCGGGGTCGAATAGGCCCCATAGGGGTGGGCGCCGTAGAGGACCTTGCCCACCAGTTTGTCGGCGAGCTTGGCGGGATCCTGCTTCTCCCCTTCCAAAGCCGAAAGCGCCTTGCGTTGTTCGAGTTTGAACTGGTCGGCCGGGTAAGCTGGGTTAAGGACTGCGTCGCTGAAAAGTCCCAGGATCTCTTCCGTATACCGGGTCAGCCCGGTGGCGCTCAGGGCGATGGAATCCGGGCCCGCCATGGCCTCGAATTTCATTCCAATGAAGTCGCTCGCCTCAGCAAACTCGTCTGCGGACCGCTTCCCAGTGCCACGATTGAGCAAGGAGGCCACGAAATCGGACAAACCCGTTAGCTTGCCTTCGGCAGTGACCCCCGCTTTGACCAGAAGCCGGAACGTGACGGTCGGTTTGCGGTCGTCTTCGATGACAAACACCTTCAACCCATTGGGAAGCACATGTTGTTGGAAGTCGGGGAAAGAGGCAGAGGGCGCCGGCTCGGGCTGCGGCTTCCGGGTGCGGTCGACTTCGGCTTGCAAATTTCCAGCGGCCAAAAGCGCGAGTACAATGAGACGGGTTTTCATGGGAACGGCTACTTGCTAGGTTGAACGGCGGTTTTTTCCGGAGCGCTTGGGACCGGGTAATGCAGCAGGTTGACTCCCTGGGTCGTGAAATATTTTTGGGCAACCCGTTGAAGATCCTCCCGATGAACCCCGAAGTAGCGCTCTAGCTCGGTGTTGATGAGATTGGTGTCGCCGTAAAAGGTGTGATAGCGGGCGAGGTTTGTTGCACGGCTCTGCATGCTGCCGAACGCACTGGCGAAGGAGGATTCCTTTTGGTTAAGCGCCTTCTGGAATTCGGCCTCTGTAACGCCTTGGTTCCTGATTTTTTCGACCTCCTCGGAGATCAGGGCATCGAGTTGGGCAAGGGTTGCGTCCTGCTGGCCGGTGGCCATGACGCCGACCACGCCGGCTTTTTCGAGCAGGAACGGGAACGCCTCGATATCCAAGGCAACCTGTTCTTTCTGGACCAAGCGTTTGTAGAGGCGCGAGCTGTTGCCTGCGGAGAGGATGTTGGTCAACAATTCCAGTGGATAGGCGTCCGGATGGGTCTCCGCGACCGCGCGCCAGGCATGAAGGGTGGCAGGGAGGGGGGTGTTTCCGACCCGTACTTCTTTGGTCTGGGGCTCGGTTTGGGGTGGGAGATCCACTTTGGGCCGGTCGATCTCGGCTCCGCGCGGGATCCCGGCAAAGTAGTCCTCCACCAGCTGCTTGGTTTTTGGGATGTCGATATCCCCGGCGATCGCCAACGTGGCATTATTGGGGAGGTAATGGGTGTGATAGAATTCGCGGAACTCCTCGATGCTGGCCTTGTCGATGTACTGGAAGGATCCGATTGGAACCCATTCGTAGGGGGACCCTTTAAAAACCAGCGCCGCCAGGTTCTCAAAGAGGG